>NZ_JAESIH010000012.1 GCF_016756745.1 Aminivibrio sp. | reverse complement strand
GAAAGAAGCGAGAAGAGAAGAGTGCGCGTAAAATTCCGACAGGCGGATATCTTTCGCCTCTCTCCCATGTCTTTGCCGACAACGGCGCTCCCTCCCGCGCCGAACATTATTCCCGCTCCGAAGACGAATCCGAGAGCCGGAAAGACGATGTTGGAGGCGGCAAGCGCGTCCGTACTCACGAAGCGAGCGATGAACACCCCGTCCACAGTACCGTAGAGCGATGACACCACCATCATGACGACCGTGGGCAGTGCGAAGCGGACCAGACCGCCGGCAGTGAACCGTTGCGCGATGGAATTTCTCATGAAGCTCCCCCTTGCAAATGAATGTGCATCGGGTAGGATAGGGTATGGGGTAACCCCATAGTCAAGGAGGAAAATAAAAATGGAGAAGAAAGTTCCTCTTCTTTCGACCGGAGAATTCGCGAAGCTCTGCGGCGTAACGAAAGAGACGCTCTTCCACTACGACGAGATCGGCTTGCTTCGTCCGGAGGTACGAAAGGAGAACGGCTACCGATACTATACGCCGACGCAGTCGTTCGTTTACGACATCATCGTCTCCCTGAAAAAATGCGGATCATCGCTTTCCGAAATCAAAGAGCACTTTGTTTCAATGGATCCAGAAAAGTTCGTCGCGACGCTGAAGATGAAACAAGAACACTTCGGGGAAGAGCTGGCGCGCCTTGCGCAAAAGCAACGACTGCTCGAGAATATGATCGAACGTGTAGAAAGCGCTCCCTCGCTCGAGACGAACAAACCCTCCATAGAGTATGTCGAAGAACAGTATCTGCTCGCTGTTCCGCTGGATTACAGCCGAGGCGGAGAGGAGATCGCCTGGGCGGAAGCGTCCCAAAGGTTGATGGAAAACTTGAAAACCTTTTCTTCGATGCAGCTTTCTTTCGACGTAGGAGCGATTGTCACAAGAGAAAACCTTGAGAGGAAAGAAATGGAAGAAGCGAACTATTGCTACAGCGAACTATCGGCGCCCGTAGCGAGCAAGTATTCGTTCCTCAAACCTCCCTCGCACTACGCGACCATGATCCACAAAGGACCGTACGAAGATCTGCCCCGCTCGGGAGAGAGGCTCATCGGATTTATAAAGGAGTCCGGACGCAGAATCACCGGCAATGCCTATATTATCGATTTGTCTACATATTTCATGACGGAAAAGGAAGAGGATGTTGTGATGCGGATTGCGATTCAAATCGACTGAACGTATGTTCCAATGTTTTGGAGTCTGCGACTACGCCGCGTTGCTCCATCGAACGAAATCCTCCACACGCATAGTATTTTTTTGACTCAAATATGAATCCAAGATTTTTTCCGCACCCCCAGCCTCCCCTCGGAGAGTAGGTGTACGACCGACGCTGAAAAAGTGTTATACTCATTACGGTTGTCCATGGACAACCGTAATGGAGCGAAAGGAGACGAGGCCATATGACCCGGAAAGTCATCCTGGTGACGGGTTCCTCCCGCGGCATCGGCCTGGGGGTGCTGAAAAAGCACGCGGCCCTGGGATATGCCGTGGTGATGAGCAGCTCCTCCGGCGGGGAAAAGGCGGCGGAGGCCATGGAAGAGCTCAAGGCGTACGGCGTTCCGGCCGCCTACGTGAAGTGCGACATCTCGAAGAGCGCCGACAGGCAGGCGGCCCTCGACTTCGTCCTCGGCCGGCACGGGCGGATCGACGTCCTGGTGAACAACGCGGGCGTCGCCCCCCTGGCCCGGATGAATATCCTGGAAACCACCGAAGAAAGCTTCGACCGCCTGATGGACATCAACCTGAAGGGAACCTTCTTCATGAACCAGCTTTTTGCCAACGCCATGATCTCCCTCCAGCAGCAGGGGCTTCCGGACTACTCCCCCAGGATCATCAACATCGGCTCCATTTCCGCCTACACGGCTTCCACGAACAGGGGAGAATACTGCATCTCCAAGGCCGGCATCGCCATGGTGACGGCCCTCTTCGCCGCCGAACTCGGGGGGCACGGCATCCCCGTCTTCGAGATACGGCCCGGCATCACAAAGACCGACATGACCAGGACCGTGGAAGGCAAGTACAACAAGTTCATCTTCGAGGACGACGGCATACCCACAAAACGCTGGGGCCTGCCCGAGGACATCGGTGAAGCGGCGGCAGCCCTCTCGGGCGGCGCGTTCGACTACTCCACCGGCCAGGTGATTAACGTGGACGGCGGCTTCCACATCCGGAGGCTCTAGGGCCATGCCCCGCTCCTGCGGCCGGGAGCCCCGGCGAAACTTCATCACCGTCGCGGGGCTCGATCTGCCGGTATACAGCTTCAACACCGTCGTCGTCGGCACGGGGTGCGCCGGGTACAACGCCGCGGACACCCTCTTTTCGCTGGGCCGGGAGGATGTGGCCATAGTCACCGAAGGGGTGAACATGGGAACATCCCGGAACACCGGTTCGGACAAGCAGACCTACTACAAGCTCACCCTCTCCGGGAGCGAGCCAGACTCCGTCCGCAGCATGGCGGAGACCCTCTTCTCCGGCGGGTCCATGCACGGGGACATCGCCCTCGTCGAAGCTGCCATGAGCGCCCGGGGCTTCTTCAAGCTCGTCAGCCTCGGCGTTCCCTTCCCGCACAACGGCTTCGGCGAATACGTCGGCTACAAGACCGACCACGACCCGCGGCAGCGGGCCACCTCCTGCGGCCCCCTCACCTCCCGCCTGATGACCGAGCATCTCCAGAAGAGCGTGGAACAGAAAGGAATACCCGTCTTCGACGGTTTCCGCGTCGTCGCCATCCTCACGGAAGGAGAACCGAAGCGGGCCGTCGGCCTTGTCGCCCTGGACACATCATCCTTCGACGAAACCACCTTCGGCCTCACGGTCTTCAACTGCACCAACATCGTATACGCCGTCGGGGGCCCCTCCGGAATATACCGCTCCTCCGTCTACCCCGGAAGCCAGACCTGCGCCACCGGCATCGCCCTGGAGGCGGGCGCGCGGGGCATCAATCTCACCGAGTCCCAGTACGGCATCGCTTCCACGAAATTCCGGTGGAACCTCTCCGGCACCTACCAGCAGGTGATCCCCACCTACATCTCCACCGACCGGGACGGCGGCGGCGCCCGGGAATTCCTCGGCGACTACTTCGAGACACCCGGCGACATGATGAACGCCACGTTCCTGAAAGGATACCAGTGGCCCTTCGACCCCCGAAAACTCCACAAGGGAGGCTCCTCCATCGTCGACATGGCCGTCTTCACCGAGACGCGCGTCAAGGGACGGCGGGTCTTCCTCGACTTCCGGGTCAACCCCGCGGAGGGGGGCGACGAAAAAGGCCTCAGGATCGGTCTGCTGAACGACGTCACCCGGGAATACCTCGAAAAATCCCACGCCCTGCTCGACACGCCGCTGAACCGGCTGCTGAAGATGAATCCCCTCGCGTACAGGCTCTACCTCGACAACGGCATCGACCTGAAAAACGAACGGCTCGAGATCGACGTCTGCGCCCAGCACAACAACGGCGGCCTCGCAGGAAACTTCTGGTGGGAGAGCAACCTGAAACATTTCTTCCCCGTGGGGGAAGTCAACGGAACCTTCGGCGTCTACCGCCCCGGAGGCTCGGCC
Organism: Aminivibrio sp.; assembly: GCF_016756745.1. NCBI lineage: Bacteria > Thermotogati > Synergistota > Synergistia > Synergistales > Aminobacteriaceae > Aminivibrio > Aminivibrio sp. The sequence goes on along the minus strand of NZ_JAESIH010000012.1, from coordinate 18,703 downwards.
CTCAACTCCACCCAGACGGGCAGCACCCGGGCCGCCCAGTTCATTGCCGCCAGGTACGGCGAAGAGCCCCTGGATATCGGCTCCCTCGCCAAGGCGACAGAACCGGCCATGGAAAAGGTCATCGGGCTGGCAAAAACCTTCCGGGAAAACGCGGGCCGCGCCGGGGCATCGGAACCGCTTGCCCTCCGGGAACGGTTCCAGCGGAGGATGGACGCATGCGGCGCCATGATCCGGCCAGCCGATCCCGTAAGGAAGGCAATCGGGGAATGCCGCAGCGACCTCGAATCCCTGGCTTCCGAGACCGGGGCAGGCGACGCCCGCCAGATGGCGGCGGCCTTCATCAACCGCGACATCCTGCTGACCCAGCTCGCCTATCTCTCCGCCATCGACGAGTACATCCGCCGGGGGGGCAAAAGCCGCGGATCGTACCTCATCTGCGGTGAAGAGGGGCTCGCCGCCGACGCGGGCGTCTGCGCCGCCGGAGGTGTCCCCGTCGAACTGGACGAAGGCGCCTTCTCCGACCGGGTCTGCGAAACCGCTCTGGACGCCGGTACGATGCAGTGCAGCTTTGAATGGAAGCCCGTCCGGCCCATTCCTTCGAACTACGACGACTGGTTCGAAAACGTGTACAACGCCTATGTCCGGGGAGAGATCGTGAAGTAGGGGAAAATCAATAAGCGCCAAAGCATAACGACAACACGGGCCTTCCCGTTTCCGGGGGCCCGTGTTTTTTTCGGCCTGTATTCCGGGGAGCGCCGGAACGGATTTCTAACGGCCAGGCCTTGTTCCTGACCGCACATTTCCTTCTTTCCGTTTCCCTTTGGACTTCCGGTCACGCTCCGCAGGCTCTTCCCCGGCCTGGAGGGATGAGTTTTTCTTTTCGCCGGGGGGGGCGAAAGCCCCGTTCCGTATGAACTTGAAGACCTCCTGGACAAGCTCTTCGGAAGGCTCCTTTTCGTCGAAGACGATGCACTTCAGGGCCACGAAGTTGTAGATGCCCATCAGGATATAGGAAAAATACACGGGATCGATGTCAGCGAACTCGCCCCGATCCTGGGCGTCGCTGATATGGCTGATGTAGCGTGCCGAGAAGGTCTCGTAGTACTCCTTGAAGGCGTCCATGTCGACGAACTGGGCCTGCCAGATAATCTTGAACAGGCCGATGTGCTTCGAGGCGAAGGAAAGGAAGGTCCTGAGCCCAACGTACTCGGCTTCCTGCTGGCTTTCGGTCCCTGCGGCGGCGGCCCGTATCTCCCTTCTGAGCTGGTGCCCCAGTTCGTTCAGAAGATAGCGGAACACGCTGATTTTGTCGGGGAAGTAGATATAGAACGTCCCGGTGGCCACCCCCGCCTTCCGGGCGATGTCGCCGATCTGCGTATTGTAGTAGCCCCTGTCGGCAAAAAGCTCCTCCGCCGCGGAACAGATCCGCTGCAGCGTCTCCTCGCCCCGGGCCGTTTTCGGTTTGTTGACCAGATGCACGGTAACACCTCATTCAACCATTCGGATTGTCTGTCATAATAACATACCACGGCAGCCCCCTCTGCCGCTTCGCCGGTTCATCCAGCGGAATGCCGGACACTGCTTGACATCTCTTTACCATGATGATATTCTCCGGCTAATATGAAACATGATTCATGTTTCATTTGACGATCCCGGAACCGCAGCTTCCGGAACCGCCGCAGCGCTCCACACTTGAAGGAGGGGATACGGAATGGATGTTTCACGGAAAAGAACCGCAATCATGGTCCTCATCGCTTTACTGTGGCTCGGCATCACCGTATTGGGCATGCAGAAGCAGTTTTTGCCCGCAATGATCCTCGGCGTCGTCCTCATGTTCCTGCACATGTTCCTCGGCGTAGCCCGGAAGGGCAAAGTCTCCATACTCTTTCTCATCTATCCGCTGCTGTCGTGGGCCGTACTCTGGGGGGCGAGCTTCATCCTCTCCAAGCATTATTCCGACGCCTTCGCGGGGCAGATGCCTGCCTTCACCATCCTGGGCCTTCACCCTTCCTTCGCATGGACTGTGCTGACCTACTGGATCGGCGGCATGCTGACGCTTACCCTGGGCTTCATGTTCTTCAGGAGTCAGTGGCTTTCCGATGCCGACTGGGACGAATTTCTCGCGAAAATCGCTGATGAAGGGAAGGGTGCGTAATTATGGAAAAAGGGCTTATCATCGGCTTTTCCGTGGCAATGATCGTCGTCTCCTTCCTCATCGGATGGTGGGCGAAGCGCAAGGTTACCTCCAATAAAGCCTTCTTCGGCAGCACCGGCATGTTCGGTCCCCTCGCAGTGGGACTCTCCAGCACCGCCGCCGTGGCCAGCGCCTTCGCCCTGGTGGGCGTCCCCGGAATCATCTACGCCACCGGCAACCCCATGACGTTCTGGATGCTCTCCTCCGCCGCCTTCACCATGGCCTACCTGATCCTCGGCAAGAAAGTCCGCGCCATGGCCGAGATCGGCGAAGTGGCCAGCCTCGGCGACATCTCCGACCTCCGCTTCAACAACAACCGGCTCATCAAGGCCATGCTCTCCATCGTCATCTTCCTCGGCTGCATCGCCTATCTCTCCGCCCAGATCAAGGCCGGATCCGAACTCTTCGCCCACCTTCTGGGCTGGGAACCCATCGCGGCCGCCTTCGTCATCTTCGGCATTCTCACCGTCTACACCGCCATCAGCGGCGAAGTGGGCGGACTCCTGACCCAAGCTTTCCAGGGCTTTGTCATGGTCGTGGCGGGCGTGATCATGATCGTCGCCTTCTACACCATGACCGGCGGCTTCGGAAACGTCATGCAGGCCGTGGGCTCCGCGAAGGAAGCCGTGGCGGCAGGCGTCACCAAGCCTCTCGGTCCGGACTTCCTCAACGCCTGGGGCAGGATGCCCGGCACCATCAGCATGGTCTGGATGCTCATCCCCATCCTTGGCACCATCGGCCAGCCCCAGGTTCTCACCAGGATGTACGCCCTGAAGAACCCCAAGGAGATGCCCCGGCTCAGCCTCTATGCGGCCCTCTCCCATGCCGTGGTGGGCTTCTTCGCCGTGGTGGTGGCCTACGGAGTTCTCTACCTTGTCGCCTCCGGCAAGGTGAACCCCCTCGCGGTGGCCGACCGGGCGATCTTCGTCTTCGCCGACGAGGCGGGCTTAGTCGCCCAGCTCTTCGTCTACGCGGCGGTGCTTGCGGCGGCCATGTCATCGGCCAGCCTCTTCCTCTCCATCTGCGCCGGAATCATCTCCAGGGACCTTCCCAGTGCCCTCGGGATGAAAGTTCCGGAGAACAGGCAGATCACCGCGTCACGGATCACCATGTTCGCCATAGGCGTCATCTCCATATTCTTCTCCATCTACAGGGGCGACATGGTCGCCATCCTCGGGACCTTCGGCTGGGGCACCCTCATGAGCGCCACCTTCCCCGTCTTCATCATCGGCCTCCTCTGGGACCGCGCCAACGAAGCGGGCGTCATGACGGGAATGGCGGCTTCCCTCGTCCTGAACCTTCTCTCCCTCACGTCCTTCAAATGGCCCGGCGGCATGCCCGGCTACTTCTACATCATCGCCATTTCCGTTTCCCTCACCGTCTTCGTTTCCCTGATGACGAAGGAACAGAAACTCAACAGAAAACTGCAGGCCGTCATCGACCTGTAGGCAGGATACTCCCGGTCCGCCGCTCAATGGGGCGGACCGGCACTTTTTAAAAACGCCTAAGGAGGAGATCAGAATGAAACTGCTCGCCCTCAACGGAAGTCCCCGGGCCGACGGCAACACATTCCGCTACCTGACCATGATCCTGGACCGGGCAAAAACCCAGGGAGCGGAGACGGAGCTGGTCCAGCTCTGTGACAAGAGTCTCAGGGGCTGCCGGGGGTGCTACGAGTGCGTTACCGCGAAGCGGTGCACTCTGGACGACGACTTCCAGGCCATCTTCCCGAAAATGGCCGAGGCCGACGCCATACTGCTCGGTTCCCCCGTCTACCACTCTTCCATTACCGCCGAACTGAAGGCCGTTCTCGACAGGGCCGGTTTTTCCGGCCGCTGGGCAAAGAACGAGATGAAAAAGAGCGGCGAGAGCTATACCTGGGGCACCACGGCCCTTTCAGGAAAGGTCATCGTTCCGGTGAGCACCGCCCGCAGGGCGGGCCACAACTTCGCCTTCGCCCAGATGCTGCTCTGGGCCGCCGCGAACGACTGCATCATCGTGGGCAATACCTACTGGAACGTGGGCGTCGCCGGGAAGGGCGGCGCGAAGAACGCCGAAGAAGACGAAGAAGGCACCGGCATCATGACGAATATCGCCGACAGGGTCGTGGCCCTGCTGAAGCGGCTTCAGGGGGACAGGTAAATGTCTGTAGGCTGGATAGGAAACTACTCTTTCTTCCGGGCGCGGATCGACAGCACCCGGGAAGCCGTCTACGACCTCGACACTGAGACTCACTACACCTACGGAGACCTGGAACGCAGGGCGAACCTCCTGGCCCGGTTCCTCAGCGAAAAAGCCGGCGTGGGCAAGGGCGACCGTGTGGCCTTTCTCGCAAGGAACTGCATCGAGATGATCGACGCCTACTTTGCCACGGGCAAGCTCGGCGCCATCTTCGTCCCCTACAATGCCCGCCTCTCGGTCAGCGAGCTTGTGCAGCTCATGAACAACGAAACGCCGAAGGTCCTTTTCTACGAGGAGGCCTTCGCCGACAAGATACCCCCTCTCAAGTCCGGCTGTTCCGTGGAAAAGTACATCGTCCTCTCGCCGGACAAAAACCCGGAGAACGACCTTCCCTACGCCGCCGCCCTGGACCACGGCAACGATGCCTTTGTCTGCTGCACCGACCTGGATATGGAAGACACCCACATGATCATCCACACGGGGGGAACCACGGGCCTTCCCAAGGGCGGCCTGATCTCCCACCGGTGCGAGCTGTTCAACTGCCTCAACGAGATCTGCACGTGGAACCTGAACCACGAGGACAGCACCCTGCTGCTGCTTCCCCTCTTCCACACCGGCGGCTGGAACCTGCTGACCCTGCCCCTGCTCCACGTGGGCGGACGGCTCATCATCAACAGGCAGTTCGACCCGAAGAAGACCCTCGAAATCATCGTGAAGGAGAAAATCACCACCCTCTTCGGCGCGGCCACCATCTTCCGCATGATGGTGGAACTGCCCGCATTCGCCTCCACTGATTTCTCCAGCGTGAAGTGGGTCATGGCCGGGGCCGCCCCGACCCCCATCAACATCATGGAAAAGTTCTGGGACAAGGGCGTGAAGTTCGTCCTGGGCTACGGCATGACCGAAGCCGGGCCGAACAACCTTTCCTCCTGCGCTCACCTCATGTCCGACGAGGTCATGAGGGCCAAGTACGCCTCCGTGGGCAGGCCCATGTACCTTTCCATGGTAAAGCTCGCCGCCGACGACGGCAGCGAAATCACGGAGCCGAACACCCCCGGCGAGCTTCTCTGGGGTGGTCCCCAGACTTTCTCCGGATACTGGAACAACCCGGAAGAGACGGCGAAGACGCTGGTGGACGGCTGGGTCCATTCCGGCGACATGGCGGTCCGGGACGAGGACGGCTACTACTACATCGTCGGCCGGAAGAAAAACATGTTCATCAGCGGCGGCGAGAACGTCTTCCCGCCGGAGATCGAGCGGGCCATGTACGACATCGAAGAGGTCCACGAAGTCTGCGTTTTCGGCGTTCCTGACGAGAAGTGGGGCGAGGTGGGCAAGGCCGTCGTCTCGGTGAAGCCCGGAAAGACCGTCACAAAAGAACAGATCATCACCGCGCTCGGCTCGAAGCTGGCCCGGTACAAAATCCCCAAATACATCACCTTCGTGGACGAGGTTCCCAAGAACAACGTGGGAAAAATAGTCGTCTCGAAGGTGGTGGAACTCTACGGCAAGGCCACGGACTAGATGGGAGTGAGGCATTTGACCAGGGACGTCGTGGGCATTCGCAGCATCGGATACTACACCCCGGAGGGAATTCGGGACAGCGCCTACATCGCGCAGGCGTCCGGAATTCCCGAGAAGGTTATCCGGGAGAAATTCGGCATCAACCTGGTCCACAAGGCTCCGCCGGAGGAATCCGTGTCGGAGATGGGCGTGAAGGCCGCGCACGACGCGCTGAACGGTTTCGACCCCGCCCGGCTCGACCTGGTGGTGTACTGCGGCAGCGAGTACAAGGACTACTACCTCTACAACTGCGCCGCAAAGATCCAGCACGATATCGGGGCGGTCAACGCCAACGCCTTTGAAATCCACAGCCTCTGCTCGGCGGGAGTCTACTCCCTCAAGGTGCTGAAGAGCATGATGCTCGCCGACGACGGGCTGAAGCACGTCCTGCTGGTCTCCTCCTCCAAGGAGGGGGACCTCATCAACTACGCCGACGGCGATTCCCGGTTCATGTTCAACTTCGGCGACGGCGCTGCGGCCGTGCTGCTGGAAAGGGGCCTGGAACGGAACGTCATCCTGGAAACCGCCATGATCACCGACGGCAGCTTCGCCGACGACATCGGCGTCATGGGCGTGGGATGCAAAAACTTCGCGAACTTCAGCAATATGCCCTACGGCGACCGCTTCCTGCGGGTGGCGGACATCGCGAAAATGAAGGAACGGCTCGACCCGGTAACCCTTGCCAACTTCGTCCGGGTCATCGAAATGGCCGCCGAAAAGAGCGGCTACGGCAAAGACTCCGTCGATTTCATCGCGCCCATCTTCATGAAACGCTCCATCCTGGAGACCATGCTCGCCAGCTTCGGCCTGAAGGAAGAGAACTCCTTCGTCCTTGAAGATTACGGCCACTGCCAGTCCGCCGACGCCTTCATCGCCCTCAGGAACGGAGAAGCCCTCGGCAGGCTGAAGGATGGCGACATCGCCGTCCTCGTGGCGGCGGGCACCGGCTACACATGGGCAGCCACCGCCGTCCGGTGGGGTGCGTGGAGCGCCTGACCGCACACTGCGAATCCAGTGAAAAAGCCGCCCCGGACGGGGTGCGGAAGGAGGACGAAATGAAGGGAAAAACCATAGCGGAGATCGCCCCTGGCGATTCGGCCGTATTCCAGAAGACCCTCAGCGAATCGGACGTGTACCTTTTCGCAGGGGTGAGCGGAGACCAGAACCCGGCCCACATCAATGAAGTCTACGCCTCGGGCACCCGCTTCAAGACCCGTATCGCCCACGGCATGCTCGTCGCCTCGCTTATCTCCGCCGCCCTGGGCACCCAGCTTCCGGGTCCGGGCACCATCTATCTCGGGCAAACACTGAAGTTCACTGCCCCCGCCCACATCGGCGACACCGTGGAAGCGAAGGTCACCGTCACCGCCCTGGACCCCCGGAAAAACATCGTCACCCTGGAAACCGTCTGCACCAACCAGGACGGCAAGGTGCTTCTCGAAGGCACCGCCACCGTGATGCCCCCGAAGTGAAAAGGAGGGAGAGTTCCGCTATGAGTGAACGGATAGTGCTGGCGGGCGCAGTGCGCACCCCCATAGGCAAATTCTGCGGCAGCCTGGCGGACACCCCCGTGGAACAGCTCGGGGCGCTTGTAATCCGGGAAGCCCTCAAGAGAGCGGGCGTGGAAGGAGCCCGGGTGGACGAAGTCCTCATGGGCTGCATACTCCAGGCGTGCCGGGGCCAGAACGTGGCCCGCCAGGCCTCAGTAGGCGCAGGGATCCCCGTTGAGGTTCCCGCCCTGACGCTGAACAACGTCTGCGGCTCCGGTCTGAAGGCGGTGAACCTGGCCGCCGACATGATCCGCTCCGGAAGCGCCGAGGTCGTGGTGGCCGGGGGCATGGAAAACATGTCCGCCGCCCCCTACGCCCTGGAAAAAGCCCGCACCGGCTTCCGCATGGGCGACAGCCCCTGTGTGGACACCATGGTCTACGACGCCCTCACCGACGTTTTTCACAACTATCACATGGGAATAACGGCCGAAAACGTGGCCGAACAGTACGGAATCACCCGGGAGATGCAGGACGAATTCGCCGCCGCCAGCCAGCGGAAATGCGAGGCGGCATGGAAGGAAGGCCGGTTCGATGGTGAGATCGTTCCCGTGCCGGTAAAGGTCAAAAAGGAGACGGTGCCCTTCGGCCGGGACGAACACTTCCGCCCCGGCGTCACGGTACAGGACCTGGCCGCCCTGAAGCCCGCCTTCAAAAAAGAAGGCGGAACGGTGACGGCGGGCAACGCTTCGGGCATCAACGACGGGGCCGCCACCGTGGTCGTGATGAGCGAGCGGAAGGCCAAAGAACTCGGCGTCATTCCCATGGCGGTTTTCACCGGCGGCGCCTCGGCCGGGGTGGACCCCGCCGTCATGGGCATCGGCCCCGCCTTCAGCACCAGAAAACTTCTCGGCCTGACCGGCATGAAGATAGATGACTTCGACCTCATAGAAGCCAACGAAGCCTTCGCCGCCCAGGCCCTCGCCGTGGGCAAGCTGCTCGGATGGGACTGGGAGCGGGTCAACGTCAACGGCGGCGCCATCGCCCTCGGCCACCCCGTGGGTGCCTCCGGCTGCCGCATTCTCGTCACCCTGCTCCATGAAATGAAACGGCGCGGCGTACACAAGGGTCTCGCCACCCTCTGCGTGGGCGGCGGCATGGGCGTCTCGGCGGCTTTCGAGCGCTGGGACGGATAGCACCGGAAGGAGGAACGCACCATGAGACTCCAGGGAAAAACCGCCATAGTCACCGGCGGAGCGAGGGGCATCGGCAGGGCCATGGCGGAACTCTTCGCCTCCGAGGGGGCCCGCGTCATCGCGGGAGACATGTCGGCCCTCACCTATGAAAACCCGTCCGTGGAAGGATACACTCTCGACGTCTCCGACCCGGAATCCTGCAGGGCATGTTTCGACTATGCGGTCGAACGGCTCGGGAAAATCGACATCCTCGTGAACAACGCGGGAATCACCCGCGACGCTCTCACCCGGAAGATGACCGACGACATGTGGCAGAAGGTCATCGACGTCAACCTCGGCGGAATCTTCAACCTCACCCGCCTCATCGGCCCTCACATGCAGGAGAACAGGGGCGGATCCATCATCTGCATCTCTTCCGTGGTGGGCGAGTACGGCAACATCGGCCAGGCAAACTACGCCGCCGCCAAGGCCGGCATGATTGGCCTCGCCAAGACATGGGCCAAGGAATTCGCCATGAAGGGCGGCAACGTCCGGGTGAACGTCATCGCCCCAGGATACACCATGACCGACATCCTCAGTACCGTCCCCCAGGACCTGCTGGACAAGTTCGCCGCCATGACCATGCTCGGGCGGCTCGGAAAGCCGGAGGAGATCGCGAAGGCGGCCCTCTTCCTGGCAAGCGACGACGCATCCTACGTCACGGGCCACGTGCTCAGCGTCAACGGCGGCATGCGGCTGTAAAACACAACCCAATAGAACCGCCTCCCTCGCCCGGCCTCCCCGAGGCCGGGCGAGGAGTGCGGCGACACCGGAGGAATACCAGATGAACTTTGAACTGAGCAAGGAACACCGGATGGCGCAGCAGCTCTTTCGCTCCTTCGCCGAAAAGGAAGTCCGCCCCCTCGCCCAGGAAGTGGACGAAAACGAACGGTTCCCGTCGGAAACCGTGGAAAAGATGGCCCGGTACGGCTTCCTGGGGATACCCTGCAGCAGGGAATGGGGCGGCCAGGGGTGCGACACCCTGACCTACGTCCTCTGCGTGGAGGAACTGAGCCGGGCATGTGCCACCACGGGGGTCATCGTCTCCGCCCACACCTCCCTGGCCTGCGACCCCATCGAAAAGTACGGCACCGCCGAACAGAAACGGAAATACCTGCCGGACCTCCTGTCAGGCAGAAAGCTTGGGGCCTTCGCCCTCACCGAACCGGGTGCCGGCACCGACGCCTCGGGGCAGCAGACCCGGGCCGTCCCGGAAGGAGACAATTACCGCCTCAACGGCAGCAAGATCTTCATCACCAACGCCGGGCAGGCTGACATCTATATCGTCTTCGCCATGACCGACAAAAGCCAGGGCACCAGGGGCATCTCCGCCTTCATCGTGGAGAAGGACTTCCCCGGCTTCTCCGTGGGAAAAAAGGAGCTCAAGATGGGAATCCGCGGATCCTCCACCTGCGAACTCATCTTCGAAGACTGCATCGTACCGAAGGAGAACCTGCTGGGCAAAGAAGGCAAGGGATTCTCCATCGCCATGGGAACCCTCGACGGCGGCCGCATCGGCATCGCCGCCCAGGCCCTCGGCATCGCCCGGGGAGCCCTCGACGAAACCGTCACCTACGTCAAGGAGCGCAAGCAGTTCGGAAAACCTCTCGGGGCCTTCCAGAACACCCAGTTCAGGATGGCCGACCTCAAAACCCGGGTGGAAGCCGCCAGGATGCTGGTCTATAACGCCGCCCTGGCAAAGGATTCCGGGGGCAGATTCTCCGTTGAGGCCGCCATGGCCAAGCTCTTCGCCTCCGAAACCGCCATGGAGGTCACCACGGAGTGCGTCCAGCTTTTCGGCGGCTACGGCTACATGCGGGACTACCCCGTGGAGCGCATGATGCGGGACGCCAAGATCACCGAAATCTACGAAGGCACCAGCGAAGTGCAGCGCATGGTCATCGCCGGCGCGCTGCTGAAGTAGGGAGGAAGGGCCATGAAGATCATCGTATGCGTCAAGCAGGTGCCCGACACCACCGAGGTGCGCCTCGACCCGGTTACCGGCACCCTTCTCCGGGAGGGCATCCCCAGCATCATCAACCCCGACGACAAGGCCGGACTCGAAGCCGCTCTCCGCCTGAAAGACCGGTACGAAGCCCATGTCACCGTCCTCACCATGGGACCGCCCCAGGCGGACCTCGCCCTGCGGGAAGCCCTGGCCATGGGGGCCGACGCAGCCATCCTCCTCACCGACAGGGCCTTCGGAGGCGCCGACACCTGGGCCACATCCTCCACCCTCGCCTCCGCCCTCTCCGCCCTGGAGTACGATCTCATCATCACCGGGCGGCAGGCCATCGACGGCGACACCGCCCAGGTGGGCCCCCAGATCGCGGAGCACCTCGGCATACCCAACATCAGTTATGCGGAAGAACTGCGGATCGAAGGAAATACCGTGGTGGTAAAGCGCCAGTACGAAGACCGCAGCCACATCCTCAGGGCGGAGATGCCCTGCCTTGTCACCGCCCTCTCGGAGCTGAACGAACCCCGCTACATGACCCCCCGGGGGATCTTCGAAGCCTTCCGGGACAGGACGGTGAAAATACTCACCCGGGCCGACCTGGCCATAGACGACGGCAACATCGGGCTCAAGGGCTCCCCCACCCGGGTCATGAAGTCCTTCACCAAAGCGGTCAGGGGAAAAGGAACCGTGGTCGAGCTGGACGCCAGGGACGCGGCGGGCTGGATCACCGAGCGGCTCCAGGAAAAGTTCGTCCTGTGACGGAGGTGTACGGAATGGAAAAGCACAACTGCAACGGCGTCATGATCTTCGTCCAGCAGACCGACGGGGAGATCGCTCCCGTCTCCCTGGAGCTTCTCGGCAAGGGGCGGGAACTGGCCGAAGCCCTGGGCACGGAAGTCACCGCGGCACTCCTCGGCTCTTGCATACAGCCCCTCTGCGGAACACTTGCACGGTACGGGGCCGACAGGATCGTCGTGGTGGACGACCCCGCCCTCGAAACCTACATGACCGAACCCTACACCCGGGCCATGGCGGAAGTAGTCAGGCGGTACACGCCGGACATCCTCCTCTGTGGAGCCACCGCCCTGGGAAGGGACCTCGCCCCCCGGCTCTCCGCCAGGCTCCACACCGGCCTCACCGCCGACTGCACAGGGCTCGAAATCGACCCGGAAACCCGGAACCTCATGATGACCCGCCCGGCCTTCGGAGGCAACATCATGGCCACCATCGCCTGCCCGGACCACCGGCCCCAGATGGCCACCGTGCGCCCCGGCGTGATGCGGCGGGCCGATCCAGCGGAAGGGGCCCGTCCCCCGGTGGAGATCGTCAGGGTGGAGGGCCTCGCGGAAAGCCGGAACGTGGACATCCTTGAAATAGTGAAGACCATAAGTTCCAAAAAGGACATCCAGGACGCCAGGGTCCTCGTCGCCGGAGGCCGGGGCATGGGCGGCCCGGAAAACTTCGCCGTCCTCGAGGAGCTGGCGGACGTCCTCGGAGGCACCGTGGCCTCCTCCCGGGCCGGCGTGGACGCAGGCTGGATCGGCAAAGACCGCCAGGTCGGCCAGACCGGAAAAACCGTCCGCCCGGACCTCTACATCGCCTGCGGCATTTCCGGCGCCATCCAGCACCTCGCCGGAATGGAGGAATCGGAGATCATCGTGGCCATCAACACCGACCCATCCGCCCCCATCTTCGAGGCCGCCGACTACGGCGTGGTGGGCGACGCGCTGAAGATTGTCCCCCAGCTCACCGAAAGCATCCGGAACGCCAGGGCCAAAAAGGCGGAAGTCTGAGAGAGGGGCTTTCGCAGATGAAACAGCGCCCCGGAAGCCGTGGAACGGCATCCGGGGCGCCTTTGTCCCCCGCGGGGAGAATCTGGCGAGAGCGCGGCTGGAGACAGTCCGGCCGAAAATCCCCTCACCTCATCCCGTCATGAAGCCGGATGTACCCTGTTTGCCCCGGGGTTCACCACGTACCGCACTTCTTTCCCCCGGGCGAGACGGAGAATATTGTCCGCGATCATGGGAATCATGGCGTCCGCCAGGTCGGAGGTCGCTCCCCCGATGTGGGGGGTGATGACAATATTGGGCTGCCGGAGCATGGGATGGTCGGGCCCCAGGGGTTCCCGCTCCGGGCAGTCCAGGCCGGCGCCCGCAATCCGTTTCTCCAGTACTGCCGCAAGAAGGGCATCGTCGTCGATCAGCCCGCCCCGGGCCGTGTTGATGACGAAGGCTCCGGGCTTGAGCATGGCCAGTTTCTCCCCGTCAAGCAGATGGCGCGTCTCTTCCGTCAGGGGAACGTGGAGGCTCACGATGTCGCTCGTCCTCAGAAGTTCTTCAAAGGGGACGTACTTCATACCGCACTCCCTTTCGAGCTGCTCCGGAAGGCGGAACGTGTCGTAATACTGCACCGAGGCTCCGAATGCCTGCACTTTCGCCGCAACCTGCCGCCCGATATTGCCTCCGCCGATCAAGCCGACGATTTTTTTGTTGAGGGTGAAGGTCTGGTCCAGAAACATGGTCCTGCTCCAGACGCCCGAAGCTATGCTCCTTGTGTGGGCCTGCAGGTTCCTGCCCAGGGCAAGCATGAGAAGCAGTGCAAGTTCGGAGACGGCGTAGGCGTTTGCTCCCGGAGTATTGGCCACGAGCACGCCGTGTTCCGTAGCGGCCTCCACGTCGACTGAATCGACGCCTTCCCTCCACTTACTTGTGAATCAACCTGAGCTTCCCGTTGCTTTCGATTATGTTCCTCTGTGGCCTTGAAGATGCGCAGTACGATGACATCAGTATTGGAGAGTTCTTCGTAGTCCTTCCCGCTGTTGACCGGGACCAGTTCAAACACCTTCTTCGGCAGTATTTCCCGAAACTTTTCCTGGATTCCCGAGGGGTACTCCCCTGCCCTCCTGCAAACACGATTTTCACGTCTTGTCCGTCTCCTTTCGGATGCCCCATCTACAGGGCATCTGCCACGGCCCGGATCTGTTCTTCCGACGGTGATTTCTGGTTCTTGCGGGTTACTTCAACTATCAGGCGGTGCAAGTCAACTTTTTTCTCCCGGGCAATATCGCGGAAAATTTTCAGGAACCCCGAATGACAGCCCGAATACCCCAGGATGAGGTCGAGGGGGGGTATCGCCGTGTGATACCCGTACTGCTCCATGGCGGGGATCAGCCGTTCGTCTAGGAAACGGAGAAGGCCGAAAAGGTTCACTTCGGGCAGTTTGCCATTCCGCTGCAGCACCGCCGCAATAACCTCGGTGGGGGTGTTTCCGGCACTGCGGGCCATTCCCAGCAGGCCGCAATCTATTAACTCCGCTCCGCTCCCAATGGCGGCCAGCACATTTGCCACAGAGAGCCCCAGGTTGTTGTGGCCGTGAAAACCTACCGGAATCCCTACCGCATTGACGAGAGCTTCGGTATAGCGGGACGCCTGGTCAGGAGTCATGAAACCGGCCGAGTCCATTATGGTTATTTCATTAACTCCCGCTTCTTCGAGTTTTTTGGATTCCTCGGCAAGAGCGGCAGGGGAGACGATGTAGGCCTTCATGAGTGAGTAGCACACCTTCATGCCGTGGTGTGCGACAATCCTGACCGCATCCATGGCAATGGCCGAGTCTCCCGCATCCGCCCCCACTCGGAGGAAGGCCAGCCCCTTTTCGGCAGCGAGCACCACATTCTGCTCCCTGTAGCGCTTCGCGTTGAGGAACATTCCTATTTCAGCCTTGCCGAGATAGGGCTGTACCAGATCCAGATACTCCAGGTCTGTGAGAGGGGCAATGGAGTTAGACACTTCATAGGCCCCGATTCCGCCGGCATTTCCGTATTCAATGGCTGTGATCCCGTTTTCGATCAGGCCCTGCAGCATCATCTCTGTCAGATCCGCAGGGAAACCTTTCCCCAGAACATTTGCACCATCACGCAGTGTACAGTCGAAAAGCTTCACGAAATTTCACTCCCTATTCAATGTCATTTCGTTTAATACAGCGTTTTGAAAGAATACTGCCCCGGTTACCCCGGAAAACTCAGGCCATACGCTGCTCCAAGTTCCTGCAGTTCCTTCACCACGTCCTCTTCGAGGGGTATGCCGTTTTCCGTCCGGTCTTTTTCCGTCATCGCCTCGATTTCCCCCGGGAGAAAAACCTTCTCATTGCCTCCGGATGGCGGCAGGGCTTTAATCTCCTCAATCATGGTCTCCATTCTCTTCCCGAAATCGAGCCCCGGAGCAAGAACACCGGGAGCAGCGGCAATGAAAAAATGTCCCAGCTTCTGTTCCCTGTCGAAGTCGTTGTACATACTCCCGAGGGAAGGACCGAAGGCCGCTCCAGTCAAAACCCCCGCCATGACTTCTATGAAAAGGGCAATGGCGGAACCCTTCGGGCCGCCGAAGGGAAGGACATATCCCTCGAGCGCTTTTTCCGGATCCTCCGTCGGATTGCCGTCTTTGTCTATTGCCCAGTCCGACGGAATCTTTTCCCCTTTTTTCCACGCCCTGCGGATTTTTCCCCTGGCTACGATGCTCGTGGCCATATCCAGCACCAGCGGTTCGTATTTTCCGGCAGGAAGGGCATAGGAAAGGGGGTTTGTTCCTGTGTAGGGCTTCCCGGCGCCCCAGAGGGCCATGGTGGTAGGGGCGTTGGACATGGCGAGAGCAATGTAGCCTTTCTGTGCCAGCGGAAGGGTATAAAAACTGGCCGCGCCGAAATGGTTGGATCCCCGGACGCCCACACAGCCGATTCCGTTTTCTTCCGCCAGTTCAGCCGCCAGCTTCGACGCTTCGGAAGCCGCAAACTGTCCTATGGTATTCCCTGCGTCCATCATGGCCCCTGACCGTCCGCCCCGTTCAATTTTCAGAGCCGCATTCGGCCGGACCATGCCTGACGTTATTCTTTTCAGGTAAATCCCCGTTCTGCTGACCCCGTGGGATTCAACACCCCTGAGGCTCGCATGGACCATGGAGGCGGCCAAGATATCCCCTCTCTCCCTCAGAACACCGGCTGCCTGATATACGGAAGAACAAAACGACTCCAGTTTCTCCTTTTTGAACAGCTCCATTGGCTTTCCCTCCCAGCTGAACTATGTCGGAATCCATCACTCACGCCTTCGTTCCGCGGGCTGCAAAACGTGCTTTGAATACAGGGTAGAACAGGCTGAGCAGCGTCAGAAGGAACAGGAAAAACGAAAGAGGGCGGGTGAAGATTTCAATGGGAGAGTCAGCAATCATCAGCGCTCTCCTCAATTCTGTCTCCGCAAGGGGCCCAAGAATTATTCCAAGAACCGCCGGAGCGATGGGCAGCTTCATTTTCCGCATGACAAGCCCGACAACTCCGAAACACAGCATTGAATACACATCAAACATGGAGTTATTCAGGCTGTAGGTTCCAACGGTACTCAAAACGGCTATGGCGGCGGCAAGAATCACCGTGGGCATCTTCAGGCATTTTGCAAAAAATCGGGCACCGAAATATCCCAGGGTGAGCATGATGAAATTCGTGAGAAGCATTCCCCACATGAGCCCGTACACGATCCTCGGTTCCTTGATGAAAAGATTGGGGCCCGGGTGAAGCCCGTGGATGAGAAGGCCTCCGACCATGATGGCCGTAACCACGTTTCCGGGAATTCCAAAGGTCAGCATGGGGATCATAGCGCTCGCAGTGACTGCATTGTTTGCAGTTTCCGACGCCCGGATGCCTTCGACCTCGCCTTTGCCGAAGTTATCGGGATTCTTCGATTTCCGTTTCGCTTCCTTATAGCTGATAAAAGCGGCAATGCTCGATCCCGCGCCGGGAATCATTCCTATAACGATTCCTATTATGGAAGAACGGGTCCACGTGGGGATTGAAGCCTTGAAATCCTGACGGAAAGTCCATCGTTTTTCCTCTTTATTCGTTGCCTGCTCAAGGAGAAAATTGTTCGCCGCAGCTGTTTTCCCCGCAGCAACCTCCTCAAGCATGGTAAACACTTCAGGGATGGAATACAGGCCAATGAGGACCACTATTTCGGGAAACCCTTCCATAAGGTACATGTTGTCGAAGGTAAAGCGGAAAACGCCGCTGATCTGGTCGATGCCCACGGTGCTTATAAACAGCCCCGCAAAGGCGCAGAAAAGCCCCTTGACCGTCGAACCGGAGAGAAAGCTCGCTATGGTCGACAGCCCGAGGACCGAGATCCAGAAATACTCCGCCGGTCCGAACTTCAGAGCCAGCGCAGCCAGGTAGGGGGCGATAAACATGAGGGCAAGGGCACTCGCGACTCCTCCGACGGTGGAACAGATAACCGCCGTTTCAAGGGCGTACCGCCCTTCTCCCTTCTTTGCCATGGCGTTTCCGTCGAAGGTCGTGACCACGGCGCCGGGAGTTCCCGGAATGTTGATGAGAATCGCAGCGATCGAGCCGCCGTAAATGGCCCCGTTGTACATGCCTGCCATGCACAGAAGCCCCGTGAGCGGATCCATGGTGAACGTGAAGGGGATGAGGAGGGCGACGCCCATGGAAGCCGAGAGACCGGGTAGAGCCCCAACCATGATTCCGGCCGCGGTGCTGACAACCATGGCCACCAGATTTGCAAAAACCAGGGTTCCAGAAAGAGAGGACACCAACTGTTCGAACATCATTACCCTCCTAGCTCAAAGTAAAAAACCTTTCGGGAGAGGAACCGTGAAAATTTTGACGAAGGTAATATAAAGAAAAACGGTAAACAGAGCGGCAAAGAGCAGGGAAAAACGAAGGGAAACCCCTTTTCCGAATCCGCCCCACAGCATGGAAACCGCCATCACGAAAAAGAAGGACGATGAAAAGAACCCCGCTTTTTCGATGGAAAGAACGTACAGAAGAAGCACCGCTCCGAACAATGCGGCTGAACGCAGATTGATGCCTTCGACCTTTTCGCTCCCCTCTTTGCTTTTTATGGCCATTATCAGGACAGCCAGGCTGCAGACGAAAATTCCCGATGCGGAAAGAAGAGGGAAAAGGGCTGAATCCGACGGATATTGTACCGACAGCCACAGGACTACCAGAGAGATTGCCGTTCCGGTCGCCCCGAAAATAATGTCCTGCTTTCTTTGTGTCATTCACAGTCCCTCCCGGAAAAGGAAATGGGGAGATGCCCTCAAGGCTCTCCCCATATTCGGCTAAGGAGCAGAAATAATCAGTCTTTAATCCAGGGATCTTCCGCCCACAGTTTTGCCAGCCTGTCGCTCAGGTCCTGGAGATGCTTCTTATATTCAGCGGGATTCATGTACACCAGGGGAAGATAGGCATCTTCGCACTTCTTCCGGAATTCGGGATTCTCGACGACCTTCCTCATGCCCTCCGCAAACTTTTCGACGATTTCAGACGGCACTCCCGCAGGCATGGCAATTCCCCTCGAGCTTCCCATAACCACGTCGTATCCCATTTCCCTCAGCGTCTCAACCTCGGGGAACAGGGGATCCCTTTCCTCGCCCATCTGGGCCAGCACCCTGATCTGGCCGGTTTCGGTGTATTCCTTCGCCTCGCTCACATTGAAAAGGGCGATGTCGATATGCCCGCCCAGAAGAGCCGTTCTGTTCGGGCCGGCGCCGGTGAAGGGAACGACCTTCGCCTTGAAGCCCGCGGCCCTCTCGAGGAACAGCATGGCCATGTGGTCGTCCGAGCCGATGCCGCTCACGCCGTAGGTCAGCTTCTCCGGGTTGTCCTTCGCATACTGGATGACGTCGGCCATGGTCTTGAAAGGACTGTCGGGCCGGACGAGCACCGTTCCCGGGTCGTCCATCAGGCAGGCCACCGGAACAAATGAATCAAGGGTAAATTTTGTCTTCTTCCGTATGGGAAGAGCGACAATGCTCGGCGTGTTCAGGAAACCCACCGTGTACCCGTCGGGCTTCGCTTCGCTGACGAGGGTATAGCCTATTTCCGCCCCTGCCCCAGGCTTGTTCAGGACGACGACCTTCTGGCCTATATAGGGCTCAATATAATTAGCGACAAGCCTGGCCATGATATCCGTTGAGCCGCCCGGCGAATAGGCAACGATCATTGTTATATGCTGATCCGCCGGCCACTCGGCGTAACTTGGCACAGAAGAGAAGATCAGAAAAGAAGCGCACAGGAG
>NZ_JAESIH010000011.1 GCF_016756745.1 Aminivibrio sp. | reverse complement strand
GCTCACGCGCCGTGCCCTTCCCCTTCTCCTTCTGCTTCGCTATCGCCTTCGGGCCCCCTCCTCCCTGCGCTTCCTCGTGCTTCTTCAACAACTCCTCACACAATTCATCTATTGTTCGGTGTGACATCTTATGTGTTTGCCTCCTTTGTCCCCTGGTTGTCTTCCGTCCGCGGGAACAGTTTTCTGAGAATGTCCGCTGAGACCGTGTAGGGGTTTATTTTTCGTGCAGCCAGGTCTTCCATGAGTTCCTTGCTTTTATGAGCCTGCCAGACTTTCTCGGCCTTCCTCGTCAGGTTCTTCAGAAGGATATCCTCCACCTCGAAGGAAAGGCGTCTGAACTCGAACCGCTCTCCTTCCGGGCTGTTTTTGACGAATTCATGATGCTTGATGATGCTCTCGGCGAACTCCTCCACCCCGGCGCCGTTCTCCGCCACGGTGAGGTGGACGGGGGGTGTCCAGGGCTTGTCCCTGACAAGTTCGAGCATAAGCCTCACTTCGGCGGCTACCCTGTCGACTCCCGGTTTGTCTGCCTTGTTTATGGCAAAAACATCGGCGATCTCCATGATGCCCGCCTTCATAATCTGGATATCGTCGCCCATGCCTGGGACCAGGACCACGCACACCGTATCGGCAATCTTGATGATGTCCACTTCCGACTGGCCGACGCCGACGGTTTCGATGATGATGACATCCTTGCCGCATGCATCCAGAAGAAGGACGGCCTCCCTGGTTCCTCTGCTCAGACCGCCGAGGGAGCCCCTGGTTCCCATGCTCCGGATGTACACCCCCTCATCCCCCGTATGACGCTGCATCCTGATTCGGTCAGCAAGGATCGCGCCTCCGGAGAAGGGGCTGGAGGGATCGACGGCGATAATGCCCACACTCTTCCCTTTTTTGCGGAAAAATTCGATCAGTTTGTCGGTCAGAGTGCTTTTCCCCGCTCCCGGACTGCCCGTGATTCCGATGACCATGGCTTTGCCTGTGAGGTGGTAAATCCGGCGCAAAATTCCGTCCGCTACCGGATCCTCATTTTCAATCAGGCTTATTATCCGTGCGATGGCCCGGGTATCCCCCGCCAGCGCCTTGTTAATGAGAATATCCACAGCAGCTACTGTTCTTTGGCCCTTTTTTCCGCCACAGCCTTTTCAAGCCATTCAACACAGACGGACGTGGGGGTTCCCGGCCCGAAGACCGCTCCTACGCCGGCCTCGAGAAGTCCTGGGATATCCTTTTCGGGGATGACTCCGCCGCCGAAGACAATGACGTCACCGGCATCTTTTTCTTTCAGCAGTTCAATGATCTTCGTAAAATAAAACGTGTGGGCTCCGGAAAGGATGCTGATGCCTACTGCATCGGCATCCTCCTGAAGAACGGTTTCAACGATCTGTTCCGCTGTCTGCCTCAGGCCGGTGTACACCACTTCCATTCCGGCGTCCCGCAGAGCCCTCGCCACAACCTTAGCCCCCCTGTCGTGCCCGTCGAGTCCCGGTTTTGCAACGACTACCCTGATTTTTCTCTCGTCCACGGAATATCCCTCCAGTGTGTTTTAAGACTTTCGAAACGGCCGAGCCGCTACAGAACAATATTTTCGGTATACTCGCCGAACACGTTCCTGAGTACGCCGCAAATTTCCCCCTCGGTGGCATAGGAACGGACGGCATTGATGATGAGGGGCATGAGATTCGTGGATTCGTCGGCCGCCGCCGTGCGAATATCGTCAAGGACGTTCTTCACGGCAATATTGTCCCTGGATTCCTTCAGTTTGCGGAGCTTGGCGATCTGGCGTTCTCCCACGGAAGCGTCCACGGAGAGAAGGTTCATTTCCCCTTTGTCTTCCTTGATCTGGAACTTGTTGACTCCCACCACGATAGTTTCCTTCGCCTCCACCGATCTCTGGTAGTCGTAGGCTGCGTCCTGGATGTGCTTCTGAACGTATCCCTTTTCTATGGCGGTTAACATGCCGCCCATATCGTCAATCTGACCGATGTACTCTAATGCCTTCTTTTCGATTTCGTTCGTCAGGCTTTCAACCACGTAGGACCCTGCCAGGGGATCGACCGTATTCGTTACGCCCGATTCGTAGGCGATGATCTGCTGGGTCTTGAGGGCGATGCCGACGCTTTTTTCGCTTGGAAGGGCCAGCGCCTCATCCATGCTGTTTGTATGGAGTGACTGGGTTCCTCCAAGGACGGCGGCAAGGGCCTGGATGGTTACGCGGACAATGTTGTTTTCAGGCTGCTGGGCTGTGAGGGTACTTCCTCCCGTCTGGGTGTGGAATCGGAGCATCTGGGCTTTCGGGTTGGTGACGCCGAAACGGTCCTTCATGATCCGGGCCCACATGCGCCGGGCGGCTCGGAATTTCGCCACTTCCTCGAGGAAATCATTGTGGGCGTTGAAGAAGAAGGAGAGTCTCTCGCCGAAGACGTTGGGATCAAGGCCTTTCTTGCCGGCGGCTTCCACGTAGGCGATGCCGTCGGCGAGGGTGAACGCCACTTCCTGGGCGGCGGTGCTTCCGGCTTCCCGGATGTGGTACCCGGAAATGGAGATGGTGTTCCATTTCGGCACGTTTTCGCTGCAGAACTCGAAAATATCGGTAATGAGCCGCATCGAAGGCTTCGGGGGGAAAATGTAGGTACCCCGGGCGATGTATTCCTTGAGAATATCGTTCTGGATGGTTCCCGAAAGTGCGTCCATGGGAACACCCTGTTTCTCGCCCACGCAGATGTACATGGCGAGGAGAACGCTCGCGGGAGCGTTGATCGTCATGGAGGTGGAGACCTTGTCCAAAGGAATTTGGTCGAAAAGGATTTCCATGTCCTGGAGGCTGTCAATGGCAACTCCCACTTTCCCACATTCTCCCTGGGCCATGGGGTCGTCGGAGTCGTAGCCGATCTGGGTGGGAAGGTCAAAGGCAACGGAAAGGCCGGTCGTTCCCTGGGAAAGCAGATAGCGGTACCTCTCGTTGGACTCTTCGGCAGAGGCAAATCCCGCATACTGCCGCATGGTCCAGAACCTGCCCCGGTACATGGTAGGCTGGACGCCTCTCGTAAAGGGGTACTCTCCGGGGAACCCGATATCCTTCAGATAGTCCACTGATTCGATGTCGTCAGGACCGTAGAGCCTCCTGATGGGGAGACCTCCTCCGGTGGTAAAGTTTTCCTTCCTCTCCTTGTGCTTCTGAAGCAACTTCGCCACGCCTGCCTCGAACTTTGCCCTGGCGTCTTTGTATTCCGTATTCATGCGTGCATCCCCTCCTTGAAAATTTGTACTGTCTATAGCCGGTAATGTAATTTACAGAAGATCGGGCCATAGGGGCATCCAGTCTCTCGAAGACGCCGAACCTATGTCCATGTAGACGGAAAGGACGGACCGGCTAGGGAAGCCGGACGACGTTTCGTCGGAAGGCAGAGGAATCCTGACTTCTCCGCGGCGAGACGAGGAACTCCCCGGCAGTTCTCCCCCAAGGGAAAAGAGGGGCGTCCCTCCTGTAAGCGCCGAAGCCCGAAGGAGGGGGATCGGCGATAACGAGTCGCAGAAGACGAAAAGGCGTATTCCGTTTTGAAGGCAAAAGCCTGCAAGCTGCTTCATTTCCTCTTGAGAAAAGGGAATTGAGGATGCAGCCACGACATCGGTAAGCCTGTTCTTTTTTTCCTTCCAGAGCTTCCCGAGAATCTGCAGCACTTCTTTTCCCGAGGCCGCTTCATGATACTGGTCTGCCGTCCGCCTGCCCGGCGGCAGAAAGAACACTGCCGGACCCGCTGTCTGACCTCCAAAGAAACGGAAGCCGGCCGTAAGCATTCTCTCATTCCAGACCGATGTGACAACCGGCCTGTTCTTCGACATATACGTGCTGTACGGCCCCGAAACTGAAGCTTCGAGCAGAAAACTCTCCCTGTCCTCCTCCCTGCGGACTGACGGTGTATCCAGGGAGAGAAATGCGGGAGAGGACTCTTCGGGGTACACATACATCTCCCAGAGCGAAAAACCAGCTACATCAAGGCAGTACACCCTGTCTTCGAGTGAAAAAAGGCTCCATGCCCCCGGCGCTTCACGAATCACGGTTTCCGACCTTACCGCCTCCATTGTTTCAAAGGATAGGGTTGTTTTGCTCACCTCTCCTTTTTCATGAACAACAAAGAGGTCGCCGAGAGCCGACCAGGCCAGGTCTCTGGGCGAATCCGCCTTGAAGGAGAATAATGCCCGTCGTTCCAGGAGGGACATGAGAAAAACAGCCCCGTTGTTTCGGTCGGCGACAGCAAGCCATTCACCGTAAACTGCAGCAGCGGCCGGCTCAAAAGGATGTTCCGTTTCCGGAAAAGTCAGCTCGGAAACGAGAGACACGTCCGGGAGGGAAAAAATCCCGGCTTTTCTTTTGAAAGCACTCACCGCTACAAAGGTGTTTTCCGAGATCATGGCGCCGTCAGAGGGGGAAAAGGGGAGTTCTCCCAATTCCGTCGGCTCCTCTCCACCGTCGCCTATGGAGAGAACCTTCCCGCTTTCCAGAAGGACAACACCGCTGTTCTCCCCGGAAAAAAGGACTGCCACCGGAGACTCCATATCGATCCCCGAAAAGGACCGTTCCCCCGGCTTCCGTATCCAGAGCCTGGCGCCAAGTGTATCAGCGACAGCAAGCCCCCCGGAAGGGGAAGATTTCACCTTGCCGAGCCCTTTTATCCCAAGGCTCTGAAAAACAGGGAGGGCAAGGGCTGTTCTAAGGTCCCGCATGGAAGAAGCGGTACGGGAAACGACAGGTCTTCCGGCAAGAACATCCCCGAGGAATCGTCCCTCTTCTTCAAATCGTGACAGGATACGCGGCACTGCCGTATCTCCCGGCCGGACTTCCAGAAAATACTTCAGCGATTTCAGCGCGTCGTCCGTTCTTCCGATTCTGTGCAGCACAAGGCCGCGCATAAAGTAATAATCAACCAGAAAGGTGTTCAGCTTCAGAGCCTTGTCAAGATCATCCAGAGCCCCTAAATCCGCAGGTTCGTTCCCCAAGAGAAGAGACAGGTCCCCGGACGGGGAAGTGAACCCTTTTCGTTTCCCCGTCCCTATGGTTTTTTCTCCTTTTCAGGCGGTTGAAGCTCTTTTTCCCG
>NZ_JAESIH010000010.1 GCF_016756745.1 Aminivibrio sp. | reverse complement strand
GGGGGGGAGAGGCGACGGTCCCTAAAACAAGCGCAGGTTATTCTGATAAGGTTACAATTTATTATACCTCCTCCCCGAGGTTCTCCGTCAATCCCGGTGCGGGGATGCTCCCCGTTCCCGGCGGGATTGAGGGGAAAAGAATGCCAAAAGTCCCCGTTTGGTGTATTGTTGGAATGTCGGAAAACGGTGAAAGGACAGTTGAGGGAGGCATTGAGAGTGAACAGCGATTTTTTCAACCTGTACAGCCATGACTTCATTCGGGCGGCGGCCTGTGTCCCCGCCGTCCGGGCCGCGGACCCTTCCCGCAACGCGGAGAAGACCATCGAGCTGCTCCGGGAGGCCTACGACCGCAGGGCGGTGCTCGCCGTCTTCCCGGAGCTTGGAATCTCCGCCTACTCCTGCGGGGATCTCTTCTTTCAGGACGCCCTGCGGCAGTCAGCTCTCAAGGGGCTCGAAACGGTCCTCGGGGCTTCGGCCTCCATGGACATGGTCATTGCCGCAGGCGTGCCGCTCAGGATCGGGGACGGCCTCTTCAACTGCGCTGCCGTCCTGTTCCGGGGCCGCATCCTCGGCGTTGCCGTCAAGAGTTTTCTTCCCAACTATCGGGAGTTCTACGAGCTGAGGCATTTCAAGCCTGCTTCCGCCCTTCCGTCGGACACCCTGGACCTCCTGGGGCAGAAGGACATCCCGGTGGGGGCCGACCTCATCTTCGAGGCGGAGGGGATCCCCGGTTTCAGGCTTTTCTGCGAAATCTGCGAGGACCTCTGGACTCCCGTGCCGCCGTCCTGCTACGCTGCCCTCTCCGGGGCCACGGTGGTGGCCAACCTGTCCGCATCGAACGTCACCACGGGAAAGGCTGACTACCGGCGGACTCTCGTAGCCAACCAGTCGGCCCGGTGCATCGCCGCCTACGTTTACACCGGGGCGGGACCGGGGGAGTCCACCACCGACCTCGCCTGGGACGGTCATGCCCTGGTAGCGGAGAACGGGGAGATATTGGCGGAATCGGAGCGGTTTTCCCGGAAACCGGCCGTGACCGTGGCCGATATCGACCTTGGCCGTCTTGCCGGCGACCGGATGACCATCACCACCTTCACCGACTCCGGGGGAAGAACCGAGCGCCCTTCCTTCCGCAGGATCCCCTTTCCCCTCGGCGCGCCGTCGGGCAGGATCCCCCTGGTCCGGGCCGTGCCCCGGTTTCCCTACGTTCCCTCCGATTCATCCCTCCGGGAGCGCCGGTGCCGGGAGATTTACAGCATCCAGGTCCAGGGGCTCGCCACCCGGATGGAATCGACGGGGATACGGAACCTGGTCCTTGGGGTGTCGGGAGGGCTCGACTCCACCCAGGCCCTGATCGTCTGCGCCAGGACCATGGACCTTCTGGGTCTGCCGAGGACGAACATCAAGGCCTATTCCCTCCCCGGTTTCGCCACCTCGGAAAAAACCGCCGCCAGCGCGCGGAAACTCATGGAATCCCTGGGGGTGGAGGCGGGGGAAATCGACATCCGCCCGGGGTGCATGCAGATGCTGAAGGACATGGGGCACCCCTTCGCGGAAGGGAAACCGGCCTATGACGTGGCCTTCGAGAATGTCCAGGCGGGACAGAGAACATCGATCCTCTTCCGGATCGCCAACGCCCGGAACGCGATGGTGGTGGGAACAGGCGACCTCAGCGAACTAGCCCTCGGATGGTGCACCTACGGCGTGGGGGACCACATGTCCCACTACAACGTGAATGCCGGCCTCCCCAAGACTCTCATCCAGTATCTCGTCCGGTGGGTCGCCTCAAGCGAAATTCTGGGCAAAGAGGTGTCTCCGGTGCTGGAAGCCGTCCTCGGAACGGAGATCAGCCCGGAACTCGTCCCGGGACCGGAGCAGGACGGCCCCTCCCAGAGTACCCAGGCCGTTATCGGCCCCTACGAACTGCAGGACTTCAACCTCTTCTACATCCTGAGGTACGGCTATCTCCCGTCCAAAGTGGCCTTTCTGGCCCAAACCGCCTGGCGGGACGCCGCGGCCGGCGTGTGGCCCGATATCCTCCCCGGGCGGCGGACGGAGTATACCCTTGCCGAAATAAAGCACTGGCTTTCCGTCTTTCTCCGCCGGTTTTTCAAAATGAGCCAGTACAAGCGCTCCTGTGTTCCCGACGGTCCCAAGGTCGGTTCGGGAGGGGCCCTTTCCCCCCGGGGCGATTATCGGGCCCCGAGCGACGGGAGTTCCGCTCCGTGGGAGGAGGACCTGGAGAACATCCCTGACGGGGATGAGTGACTGGAAAAAATACAGAGGCGGGCTCCATGGCCGCCTCTGTATTATCTGCCGGTGTTTTCCTCCGTGGCGTCGAACCTCTCCCTGAGGTCCCTGCCGACGACGTTCCGGAACCAGTTCAGTGACGCACGCATCCCGTGCAGTAGGGCCGGCCGGGATCATCTTGATGTTGGCGGTGCCGATGCCCGGACCGAGACAGACATCCATAACCGCCGGCCTCCTTTTCAGGGCTCCAGGCGGGGCATCCCGAAAAGGGCCGCATAGTCGTCCAGCTTCTTCCACGTGGCGGGGTCGAGATACACCCCTTCCTTCAGAGACTTCATCCGCCGTTCGTATTCCTTTTCCCCGTGGATGTAGATTCTCTCGTGTCCTTCGGCCTTCGGGCTGCTGCGGAGCTTTTCGAGGATGTACTCCACGTGCTCCTGTATGGCCGTACCGTCGCCGAAGAGGTCCAGGCGGGTGGCCTGGAAATAGTGGCATATGCCGCACCGTTCGGAATAGGCGTCGAAAGTGGGGGCGCCGAGGGAGATGCCGGCGGTGAACAGTTCCACGAGAAGGCCGAGGCCGTATCCCTTGTGTCCTCCCAGAGTCTCCCCGCTCCCTCCGAGAAAGACGATTCCCCCGTAGGGGTTCGCTCCAAGGCGCGCGATCTCCAGGGCCCTCTCGGCATCGCACAGATTCTTTCCGTTTTCGTCCACGAACCACCCCTCCGGCATGGTCTCGCCGCGGCGGGCCGCCACTTCCACCTTGCCCATGGCCACGGTGGTGGTGGCCATGTCGAGCATGAAATGGGGTTTTTTCCCCCGGGGAATGGCCACGCAGATAGGGTTGGTCCCCAGCAGGCGCTCCCGGCCGAAGAGGGGAATGGCCGCCCGGATAGTATTGGTGAAGGCGATCCCTATCATACCTGCGTCGGCCGCCATCTCCGCCCAGACCCCGGCCATGCCGAAGTGGCCGGAATCCCTGACGGCGGTCATGCAGGTGCCGCTCTGCCGGGCCTTTTCGATGGTCCTTTCCATGGCCATTTTCGCCGCGGCGAACCCGGAGCCGTTGTTCCCGCTCATGACCAGGGAAACGGGTGTTTCATGCACAATTTCCGGCTGCCCGTGGGGGTCGGCCTTTCCGTTGGCAATAAGGTTATGGTAGAGCTCGACCCGCGCCGCGCCGTGGGACGCATGCCCCCTGGCGTCGGCCTCCACGAGAACCCAGGCTCCTGTCTCCGCCGTCTCCCTGGAATAGCCGAGGCCCTTCTCCAACATGTCCGCCACGTAGTTTTTGAGTTTTTCGTATCCTACCGTTGTTCTTTCCATGAAATCCACCCCTGTCATCGAAGAATAGTGATCCTGCCTTCCGTTTTCCCGCGCATTTCTTTCAGGAAACGGACATAGTCCGCCACCGCCTCAAGGTACATCTGCTCCATGGAGGAGAAGGCGGAGCCGTTTTTTTTCAGGATGTAGTGCTTGTCGCCGCCCCCCGCCGTCCAGTCGGTGGTGGCGACGGTGTAGATTTTTCCCGGGTCCACTGGAGCCCAGGATCCGTCGGGCTGCTGCACCTCGGCCTTCACGAGCCTGGACCCCTGGGTGCGGACGATCCCGTTGTTGTCGATGAGCAGCGGCTGTCTCTTCGGGTCGATGGAGAACCTCAGCCCGGAGACCTGGAGAAAGCCTCCCGTGGGAACCCTCATGGCGGCGTCGTAGTCCTCTTCGCCCAGGGCGTAGGCCGAAGCGGACGTTTCAAGCACCAGCAGCAGGTCGCTGCCGGAAAGGGCCCCTTTCCACAGGGAGCCCCCGAAGGGCATCATGTTCGTGAGGGTGGCGTAGGTGGCCGATCCTGCCGGATAGATCCTGTCTCCCCGGATGCTGCCCCCGGCGAGAAATGCCACGTCGGTTCCGGCCTTCCAACGGAAGGCATCGGCAAGAAAGTTCCCCAGGGGGGCTTCCCCCGTCCGCAGGGTTTCCCTCCGGGCATCGAAGTCTTCCGGCTGAGGAGCGAGGGGGATGTCCAGCTTCTCCTTCAGCCGTTCCCGGAAGGGCTCGATCAGCAGGGCGACCCGGAGATCTTCGGGGATGTCCTTCCCAAGGGGAATCGCCCTCCAGGATGTTTCCTCCCTGTCCGCCATGCCTTGCGTAAGGACGAGGTTCATCCTTCCCAGGTACCTGGCGTAGGAGCCCGCCTGGCCTATGACGGTGACCCATCCGCCGGGGCCCTCGACGAATTCTTCCCGCTCCATGAGGGTATGGCTGTGTCCTCCGAGAATGGCGGAAATCCCCGCCACGGACCGAGCGATCATCCGGTCTACGTCGAGACCGCAGTGGCTCAGGAGCACTATGGCATCGCATCCTTCCCGGCGGAGGAGATTCACCATCCGCTCCGCCTCGGAGGGAAGGTCCTGCCCGGCGCGGAAATTGCCCCTTCCCGCGGTCATGGTGCCCAGTTCGGGGGTGATGAGGCCGAAAAAGCCGACGGTGAGACCGTCAGCGGTCTTTTTGATGCCGTGGGTCGGGAAGGGGGCCGGGCGGCCGTCCCTGTACCTCAGGTTGGAGACCGCCACGGGGAACCTGGCCCGGGACACCGTTTCGAACAGCACGTCCTCTCCGAGGTCGAACTCGTGGTTGCCGAGGGTACCCCCGTCGGCGCCGAGCAGGGAGAGTCCCCTCATTTCGGCGTGGCCGCGGAAGTAGAAGAACAGGGGGCCTTCGTTCACGTCGCCGATTTCAAAAAAGAAGGTGTTCCCGGGGTTTTCCCCCCGGATCGCCTCGATTACCGTGGCGGCCTTGGCGAGGCCGCCTTCGCCGTCCTCGGGGTAGATGTGGCCGTGGATGTCGTTCAGCGACAGCAGGGTGACCCTGCCGCCGGAGGCGAAGGCCGACGCCGCGAGAACCAGGAGCGTCAGGAACGCAAGGATGCTTTTCCGCAGGATTTTCACAGCCGTACCCCTTTCTTTCCGTCCGGAACGTCCGTTTTCTACTTTCCGCCGAGGACGTCCTCAAGCACGTCCATGCCCTTTTTTACCAGCTCCATGTCGGCCTGGGATCCCATGTGGCCGATGCGGAATACTTTCCCCGCCAGGGGGCCGTAGCTGCCCCCCACGGCCATGCCCCGTTCCCTGAGGGCGCCGTCCAGTTTCTGCCAGGTCCACCCTTCAGGCACGAGGGCGGCGGTCACCGTGGGGGAGCAGAGTTCCTCCCGTTTCGGGTAGAGGGACACTCCCATGGCCGTCAGCCGCTCTCGGGCATATCGGGCCACCCGTTCATGACGCCCGAAGGAGGCCTCAAGTCCCTCCCCGAGCAGCCGAAGCAGGGAAAGCCTGAGGGCGCTCAGGGCCTGCCAGTTGAAAGTATAGGGAAGATACCGGTTCTTCACCCCGTCTCTCCAGGGGAGAAGGGCGTCGTACCCCTGGTAGTTCACCCTCTCCATGGCTTTCCAGGCTTTCGGGCTCACCGCCGCCATGGAGAGGTCGGGGAGAAGGGAGAGGACTTTCTGGCTTCCCAGCAGGCCGATGTCGATGCCCCACCCGTCGGTGCGCACATCGGCGCCGCCGGCGCTGGCCACGTAGTCCACGCAGAGAAGGGCCCCCGCCTCGTCAGCGATCCCGCCCAGGGGGGCGACGGGGTTCAGCAGGCCGCCGGGTGTTTCGCAGTGGACGGCGGTGATCATCCGGGGCCGGAATGACAGGGCTTCCTTCCTTATGACGTCCGGATCGGGAAAGTCGCCCCCCGGAGCCTCCACGATCCGGACGTCCATGCCGAGGGCCTGCCCCATCTCACCGAACCCGCGGCCGAAGACTCCGTTTGAGACGGCAAGCAGCCTGTCCCCAGGCAGGAGACAGCTTTTCACGGCGCCCCAGAGAACGGACATGGCCTCGCCGCTCTGGATGGTCACGGGATTTTGTGTCTTCAGAAGCTGCCGAAGCAGGCCTTCGGCCTCTTCATAGAGGAAAAAGAACTCCTCCTCGAGGTCGGCGCTGCCGTAATTCTCGAGATAGGCCCTCCGGAATTCCTCGGGTACCGAAACGGGGCCCGGCACAAGCCCTATGGAATACGTTTTCATCCGATTCCCTCCCTGAAGGCGGGGAGCCGTCTCCGGCGCCGTCCGCCCGAAAAAGTGAAAGGGGGAGACCTCAAGGTCTCCCCCCGGTCCGTCTCCTATTGTACCTCAGGAAAGCGGCGGAGTGCTGAAGGGCGGTTTCCGAAAACTGGTACGCCGTTCGAAAGCGTAGGCCATGGAGATGAGGATCCCCTCGCTCCAGGGTCGGCCCAGGATTTCCAGCCCGATGGGTACCCCTCCCGGGGCCGTTTCCGTGGGCCTGGAGAATCCGGCGGGCACGGCGATCGACGGAAAGCCTGTGGCGGAGCCGAGGACTCCGTTTCGCTCCACCTGAGTTTCGCCCACGGGTACGGCGAGACGCTTCTGGTGGGGGTAGACGAGGGCATCCAGCTTCAGGTCCGCCATGAGCTTCATGACCTGGGTCTTCAGGGCGAGTCGCTTCAGTGTGCGGGACCGGTATTCGTCGCTGTCCCTGCTCAGTCCGGCGGCGGTCTTCATGTTCTCCACGATGCCGGGGTGGATCTTGCCGGAGGCTATGAGGGCCTCCACCGTATGGTAGGCGCACTTGTCGCCGAGGCTCTTCAGGTAACCTTCGAGATCGTCCTTGAGGGTATGGAGATGGACGCTCACCTTCGATACCAGGTAGTTGGTGTCGATGGGCTCGGACACATCCACCAGCTCGGCCCCGCCCTCCTTCATGGCGTCGAGGCTCCGCTTCATGGCGGCGTTCACGTCCTCGTGCTCCGGCTTGTCGCCGAAGAGGCTCCTGAGAACGCCGAGGCGCTTTCCTTCCAGGCCGTCCGGGCAGAGGTATTCCATGTAGCTTTTGGGGATATTCCCCACCGACCATGCCGTTTCCGGGTCCGCCGGGTCGTACCCGACGATGACGTCGAGCACCCGGACGGCATCCTCCACGGTGCGGCAGATGGGGCCCGCCGTGTCCTGGTCCAGGGAGTAGGGGGATATGCCGTCCCGGCTTACGAGTCCGATGGTGGGCCGGATGCCCACACAGCTGCACGCCGAGGACGGGGACCGGATTGAATTGATGGTATCGGTGCCGATGCCCACGGCGGCGAAATTGGCCGCCATACCGGCGCCTGTGCCGCCGCTCGACCCTCCCGGTGTCCTGGTAAGATCGTAGGGGTTGATCACCTGCCCGAGGATGGAGCTCACGCTCTCGCCCCACACGGCGAACTCGTGCATGTTCGCCTTGGCAATGATGAGGGCTCCCGCCTCCCGGAACTTTCTCGTGATGAAGGCGTCGTCGTCGGGAAGGTAGTGCTCCAGCGCGAGGGAACCGCTGGTGGTCACCATGTCCGCCGTCTCCACGTTATCCTTCAGCAGCACGGGAATACCGTGAAGAGGACCCACGGGGCCCTTTTCCCGGAAGATCCGGTCGAGCTCGTCCGCTTCCTCCAGCGCCCTGGGATTGACCAGGATGACGGCATGGAGGGACGGTCCCTTTCTGTCGTAGGCTTCAATGCGGCGGATATACTCTTCAGTGACTGCCCTGCAGGAAGTTTCCCCGCGCTTCATGGCATCGTGGATCTGCTGCACGGTCGCTTCTTCCACGCGAAAACCCTTTTCGGACAATCGTTCCACTTCCTTTCGTTCAGAAATGTGCCTGCCGGTTCGCACTCTCCCCTATCCTACACCGGAAGGAACAGGAGGGGAATGGCGAAGACGAGGAAGCTCAGGATCATCACGGCGGTGGCATATCCGATCACGTCCCGGGCCTTCAGTCCCGTGATGCCGAGAAGCTTGATCTTGTCGTCCTTCGGGTGGATTATCCACACGAAGAGGGGCGGGAAGGCCTGCACGCGGATGGTGACGGCTATGTTCCTGGGCCTAAATCGGCAGGTTATTCAGGTAGAGGAAGTGTTCGCCGGGCATGAAGTGAATTCGCCCCGCCAAGGGTGAAAAGATCCCACTCCACGCACTTTTGCTGAGATATCCCCTGTGGGGCAGTGCCCGTTGGCGTGAAACCGACATCCATGTCGGTTTCACAGGCAGGCAACCGGCGAACGTAGAAATCTGTGTTGCTTGCTTGGACAGTTGTCATGGAAGACAATCCGCGCCCCTCGCCCAAGGAAGCAACAACAACACTCCCTCTGCCTGAAAAACCTGCGGATTTAGGGAGAGGGGGCGTTTTTGATTTTTTATAGAATTCGTCGTAAGGCACTAGTCTTTCCGAATCATTTCGTTCACTTTTCCCAGGACGTCACCGATGGAACCCCGGATGACGCCGTCGGCGAGAAAATCGAGGTGGGTGGGGGTGTTGTTGACGATGAAGAGTCCTGCCCCGTGCCTTTTTGCCCTTTCTGGAAGCAGGTTGGCGGGGGAGACGGCGAGGGATGACCCGAGGACGAGGAAGAGGGAGCATGACAGGGCGAGGTCCATGGCTGCCGAGAGGGCTTTTTCCGGGAGCATCTCGCCGAAAAGGACCACCGCCGGACGGAGCTTCCCGCCGCAGTGCCCGCAAAAGGTCTCCTCGGAAAACCGTTTCGCCGGGAATTCGCCGCCGCAGGACTGGCAGCGGACTCTCGTGAGGGTGCCGTGGAGTTCCCAGACCGTTTTCGACCCCGCCGCCTGGTGGAGTCCGTCCACGTTCTGGGTGACCACGGCCGAGACCAGCCCCAGGCGCTCCCATTCGGCCAGGATGCGGTGCCCTTTGTTCGGCTGGACGTCACCGAGGGTCTCGATGCGCTGCCGGTAAAAGGCGGCGAACTGCTCGAAGTTCCTGTTCAGGGCGTCCGTGGAGGCGAGTTCCTCAGGCCGGTACTGCTTCCACAGACCTCCCGACGAGCGGAAGTCGGGCAGCCCAGACTCGGTGCTCATTCCCGCTCCCGTGAAAACCACCGTGGAAGGGGATTCCTGAAGGGCTTTCGCAAGCAACTCGATTTTGTCGTTCATTTGGGGTCTCCTTGTAAAAAAACCCCCGCCCGGCCTGGCCGGGCGGGGCCGGTAGGCTAGGCTCCCCTGAACAGCCGGGGAAGGAAGAGGATGATGTCCGGGAACCAGGTCAGGATCATAAGCACCGCGAGCAGCGCCAGCAGGTAGGGAATGATGCTCCTCATGATCTTGTCGATGGAGATCTTGGTGATGCTGGACACCACGAAAAGGTCCAGTCCTACCGGGGGCGTGATGCACCCGATGGCGAGGTTTACCACCATGAGCACCCCGAAGAAGACCGGGTCGATGCCGAGGGAAAGAGCCACGGGGAGGAGAATGGGTGTCAGTATGACCACCGCCGCCGAGGCGTTGAGCAGGGTTCCGATGAAGAGGAGCAGCACGTTCACCAGCAAGAGGAAGACGAGGGGGCTGTCCGTGAGGGCGGTGAAGCCTGCCGCGATCTTGTGGGGAACCTGGGCGTTGGTGAGGATCCACCCGAAGAGGTTGGCCGCCCCCACCACGTACATGATCATGGTGGTGCTGGTTGCCGCGCCCAGAAGCACCTTGGGAATATCTTTCCACTTGAGGTCCCTGTAGACGAACATGCCGATGAATGCTCCGTAGACTGCCGCCACTGCCGAGGCCTCCGTGGGAGTGAAGATGCCGCCGTAGATTCCGCCGAGGATGATGACGGGCATGAGCAGGGCCCAGATGCAGTCCCTGAATGTTTTGACGATTCTGGCGAAGCTGGCCTTTCCTTCGCCCATGTATCCTCTTTTTCTTGCGATGATCCAGCTCACGAGGCATGTGGCCCCTCCCATGAGGATGCCGGGCGCGAAGCCGCCCATGAAGAGATCCCCGATGGACGTTCCGGCGATGACGCCGTAGACCACCATGGTGACGCTCGGGGGGATGACGATGCCCACAGTGCCTCCCGTGGCCACCACCGCCGCGGCGAAGGATTTTGGATAGCCCCGCTTTTCCATCTCGTCGATCATGGCCACGCCGATGGCTGCCGTAGTCGCCGCGGAGGAGCCGGAAAGGGCGGCGAAGAACATGCCGGCCACCCCCACCACGAGGGCAAGCCCCCCGGCGAGGGCGCCCACGAGAGCGTTGGCAAAGTCAACCAGCCGTCTGGTCACCCCTCCCGAGGACATGAAGGAACCGGCGAGCATGAAGAAGGGCACCGCCATGAAGGAGAAGGAATCGATGGAGGTGAACATTCGCTGAGCCACCACGACAAGGGGAACGTTCATGGTGGCGTAGATCACGATGGCGGACGATAGGCCGAGGGCGGCCCCGATGGGGGCGCCGGTGAGAAGGATGGCGATGAAGAAGAAGAGCAGGAGCCAGAGAGTAAGGTCCGTCATGCCGTTTCCCTCCTCAGGACGAGATCGAGAAGCTCTTCGATGACAATGAGCAGCATGGCCCCGCAGCCTAGGGGAATGGAGATGTACATGTAGGACATGGGGATTTCCATGGCCGGCGACGTTTGCCAGACCGCGATCTGTACCATGCGGATTCCCTGCCGGACCATTATGGCCAGGAAGGCCATGCTGCAGAGGCAACCCGTAATTTTGAGCCGGCGGAGTTTTTCGCCGGTGAACCGTTCCGTGAGCAGCCCCACCGCCATATGCCCTCCCTGCCGGGAAACCACAGGCAGGGAGAGGAAGGTCACCCAGACGAAGAGGTACCGGGAGAGTTCCTCGGAATAGCTCGCTGTGTAGCCGAAGAAATACCGGGAAATCACCTGCAGGAATATGATGATCAGCATAAGGCCGATGCCTGCCATGGTCAGGAAGGCAAAGGTTTTTTCCATAAGGGCGAGGATTTTCTTCATTCAGCCGCCTCCGTTCCAATGGAGAGTAAAAAGAGGGGAGCGGCTCAAAGGGGCCGCTCCCGCCAGGGGAAAATCACTTCACGTTGACTATTGCCTCGATGTTCTGCTTGCCGAGCTTTTCCTCGAACATGGCCCACACGGGCTTCGTGGCTTCCATGAAGGCCGCCTTGTCCACGTCGTCGTTGATCTCGCTCTTGCCGCTTTCCCTGATTTTGGTCCAATATTCGTTCTCGAGCTGCCTGCACAGGTCTCGCTGCCAGTCCCGGGCTTCGTCGGCCGCTTCCTGGATAGCCTTCCGGTGCGTTTCGGGCAGCTTCGTCCAGATGCTCATGGCCACGAGGAGGGGCTCTGCGGAGTAGGTGTGGGCGGTGAGGGAGATGTACTTCTGTACCTCGAAGAACCGGGATGTGTAAATGTGGGCTGCCGGGTTCTCCTGGCCGTCCACCACGCCCTGCTGCAAGGCGGTGAACAGTTCGCCGAAGGCCATGGGGGTGGGGCTGGCGCCGAGGATCTTCATCATTTCGATGTAGATGGGCTGCTCCATGACCCGGATCTTCAGCCCCTTCATGTCCTCCGGCTTCCGGATGGGATTCCTGTTGTTGGTCATGTGACGGACGCCGTTTTCCCACATGGAGAGAACCTTGATCCCGCGCTTTTCGAGAGGCTTGCAGATTTCCATTCCCACGGAGTCGAGAGCCTTGTAGGCGTGGGGGATGTCACGGAAGATGAAGGGGAGGTCGAACACGGCGGCTTGGGGGAGGAAATTCCCGAGGACCGCGGTGCTGGTGAGCGTCATGTCCACCGTTCCGAAGGTGAGTCCCTCGATGAGGTCCCTCTGGTTTCCGAGCTGGCTGCTGGGGAAGACCTGAACTTCAACCGCGCCGCCGGTCTTCTCCTTCACCAGTTCGGCGAACTTTACCGCACCCTGGGCGTAGGGGTTCTGGGGGTCGGCGATGTGCCCAAGCTTGAGGGTGTACTCCGCGGCGAAGGCGGCCGATGCCGCTGCTACGAGCAGTACTGCGAGAAACACAACCGAAAAACGTTTCATCTTTCTGCCTCCTCTATGAAATGAAATATGCCATTAAGGCCTGAATCGGATCCTTGCCACCCCCGTCTTCCCGGCAGCTTCCGCGACCGCCGAGGCGATGGCGGGGACGACCCTTTCATCCATGACTTCGGTGATGATCCTGTCGGGCCGCAGTTCGTCCTCCGACACCAGCCCGGCGAGGGCGTAGGCGGCGGCGAGCTTCATCTCCTCGTTGATGACCGAGGCCCGCACGTCCAGGGCTCCCCTGAAGATGCCGGGGAAGCCGAGGCAGTTGTTGATCTGGTTGGGGAAGTCGCTTCTCCCCGTGGCCACCACCGCGGCTCCCGCAGCCAGGGCCTCGTCGGGGTAGATCTCGGGGGTGGGGTTGGCCATGGCGAAAATGACGGCCTTCGGGGCCATGGTCTTCACCATATCCTGGTCTATGATGCCGGGGCCCGAGAGGCCGAGGAAGACGTCGGCCCCCTTCATCACGTCGGCCACGGAACCTTTTTCCCCGTTGGGGTTCGTGAGCTCCGCGAGCTCTTCCTTGGCCCAGTTCATGTGCTCCGTGCGCCCTTTGTAGATGGGGCCGCCCCGGTCGCAGAGGATGACGTTTGTCGCACCGGCGGACATGAGGAACTTGCAGATGGCCGTGCCGGCGGCGCCGGCTCCCGCCATGACGATTTTTACGTCGCCTATCTTCTTGCCCACCACTTTCAGGGCGTTCAGCAGCCCGGAGAGAACGATGACAGCCGTTCCGTGCTGGTCGTCGTGGAAGATGGGAATGTCGGCGATTTCCTGGAGCCTCTTTTCAATTTCGAAGCACCTGGGAGCTGCGATATCCTCGAGGTTCACGCCCCCGAAGGAGGAAAGGATGAGGGAAACGGTCCTGACGATCTCGTCCGTATCCTTGGAATTTATGCAGATGGGGAATGCGTCGATGTCCGCGAAGCGCTTGAAGAGAATGGACTTGCCCTCCATGACGGGAAGGGCCGCGTCGGGGCCGATGTCGCCCAGGCCGAGCACTGCCGTTCCGTCGGTGATCACCGCCACCATGTTTGCCTTTGACGTCACCTCGAAGATGGAATCCCTGTTCCGTACGATCTCCCTGCAGGGTTCGGCCACGCCTGGGGTGTAGGCCAGGGCCAGGTCGGCCATGGAGTTGACGGGCATCTTGCTTTCGATGGCCACCTTGCCTTTTGTCGCCCTGTGCAGATCCAGGGACTTCGCGTATACTTCCTCGCTTCTCATGAAAGAACCTCCTTCGCGGAAATAAAAAATAAAAGGCCGCACTGCAAACATCGTTGACTTCCAACGAACATTCTAACACTTTCCCGGAAAACCGCCGTGTATTTCCGGCCGATTCATGGTATGGCGAGGCAATGATTGCCGCCTTCCGGCATGACCGGAAGCACCCGTTCGGCAAACCATGGAAACCAAATGTTTCCGGTCGTATTATATTTACAAATCAGTCAATATATCGAGCTTTTCCTAAATCCGCGCTTCGTTTCCCGGGGCTGCTCCTGACGGGCAGCCCACTACCGGGTTACAGGAGGTCCCTGGAGAGGAAGGGTGACGCCGCCAGTTCCTCCCGGGTCATGTACAGCGGGTGGTCAAGACAGAGGCGGAGAACCCTTTCCCTGTAGGAGGGACCTTCGGCGGGCTTCTTTTCCAGCAGGTCGGCGGCGATACGGGCCGTTTCCTCGGCGTCGCCGGCGGTGAAACCCCGGCTGGTGACGCCCGCGAGGCCGATGCGGATGCCGCTGGTTACCGTGGGCTTTTCCGGGTCGAAGGGGATAAGGTTCATGTTCACCGTGATTCCGGCGGCATGGAGAAGATCTTCCGCTTCCCTGCCGGTGAGGCCCTTGCCGCGGAGGTCCACAAGCATCAGGTGGTTATCCGTGCCTCCGGAGACGAGGCGGAAGCCCCGGGACGTCAGGACCGAAGCGAACCGGGCGGCGTTCTCCACGATCCGTCGGCCGTAGTTCCGAAAGTCTTCCGTCATGGCGAGTCTGAAGGTCAGGGCCTTCCCTGCCATGATCTGGGGGATGGGGCCTCCCTGGATGCCGGGGAAGACGGCCTTGTCGATTCTGGAGGCGAATTCCTTCCGGCAGAGGATGTTGCCCCCCCGGGCGCCCCGCATGGTCTTGGTGGTGGTGAAGGTGACGAAATGGGCGTGGGGTACCGGGCTTGGATGGACTCCCGCAGCCACCAGGCCGGCGATGTGGGCCATGTCCACCAGGAAATAGGCCCCCACCTTTCCGGCGATTTCCGCGAACCGGGCGAAGTCGATGGTCCGGGGATAGGCGCTCCCCCCGGCGATGATCATCTTCGGTCGGTGTTCCAGGGCGAGCCGCTCGGCTTCGTCGTAGTCGATCCGGCCCGTTTCCCTGTCCACGCCGTAGCTGAAGGCCCGGAAGAACTTTCCGGAGATGTTCACCGCCGTTCCGTGGGACAGGTGTCCCCCGTGCCGGAGGTCCATGCCGAGGATGACGTCTCCCGGTTCGAGCATGGCCATGAACACGGCAAGGTTCGCGTTCACCCCGGAATGGGGCTGGACGTTGGCGTGCTCCGCCCCGAAGAGAGCTTTGGCCCGCTCGATGGCGAGGCTTTCCACCACGTCGATAAACCGGCAGCCGCCGTGGTACCGCTTTCCGGGGTAGCCTTCGGCGTACTTGTTTGTGAGCACCGATCCCTGGGCTTCCAGGATCACCTCAGGGACGAAGTTTTCCGACGCGATGAGCTCGATGGTGAGATTCTGCCGAGCCTTTTCCCCTTCAATCGCCTCGGCGAGTTCGGGATCGATGAACGATATGAGATTCATGGGTCTTCGTCAGCCTCCTTGGGCAAAATCGGCTCCCTGTTTCCAGGGGCGATGCAATCGTCATCCTTCGGCTATTCCAGGAAAAACCGGAGTCAGCTTCCGCCGCCGGGTATCCTGATGAACAGGGCTGTCGCCTCGGCGACCGTTTTTCCGCTGTCGTCGGCCATCCGGGCAGCCGTGGTTATTTTCCGTCCTGAAAGCCTGCCCACCCGTCCTTCCACCACGTATTCCTTTCCTTCCCGTACTGGTCTGAGGTACCGGACGGATATTTCTCCCGTCACAGCCCAGGAATCGATGGTCTTCCTCACGGCCCACGCCATGGCATCGTCGAACACCGAGGCGATGATGCCCCCGTGGACGACGCCGTCGTAGCCGCACCACGTAATATCCGGCCGGATGGTGATTTCAGTCCTGTTTTCCTCTTCGTTCCAGTAGATCTCAACGCCCAGACTCCGCCTGTTTTCCTCCGGGGAACCGCAGACGAAACACCCCCTGGACCCGGGCATTTTTTCCATGGAATTCCGCTCCTTTCGGGAAGTTGCTTGCCCAATTATATCCTAAGGGCCCGCGAACGGTATAATGGTTTCCACGACACTGCCCGGGAGGGAGAGACATGCGCATCGCAGGCATGAGGGAAGACGACGACGGAAGCTGCCTGTACCTGGTCGAGGGGGAAGGCCCTTCGGGGGAGAGGCTGCTTTTTCTTTACGACGAGAACGGCGGAGATGTCCGTCCGGCGGAACGGGGCGAGGCGGAATCTCTTTTCAGTGAGGGGATCCTGGAGAGATGTTCCCTTCCTGCGGAGGAGGTTTTCTTCCCCGACGAGCTGGAGGACGTGGAAAGGATGCTCCTTTCCGCGGCAAAGGAGGAAGAGAAGTGAGCAAAATCGTTTTCTTCAACGGAAAAATATACACGCCCCGAGGCACGGCCGAAGCACTCGTTGCCGACGGGCAGACTATCGAGGCCGTGGGCCGGAACAGGGACATGCTCGAAAGGGCGGAAGGGGCGGAGCGGATCGACCTGGGCGGGAGGCTCATGCTCCCGGGATTTATCGACGGGCACATGCATTTTCTCGCCTATGCCCTTTCCCTGGAGCAGGCGGACCTGACGGGGAGCCGCTCCGTCCCCGAGGTCCGGGAGAGGCTGAAGTCCTTCATGGACAGGGAAAAACCCGCCTCCGGGGAGTGGGTTTCCGGCCGGGGGTGGGACCACGAACACTTCGGCGAGCCCCGGATCTTCACCCGGGACGACCTGGACGACCTCAC
Organism: Aminivibrio sp.; assembly: GCF_016756745.1. Classification (NCBI taxonomy): domain Bacteria; kingdom Thermotogati; phylum Synergistota; class Synergistia; order Synergistales; family Aminobacteriaceae; genus Aminivibrio; species Aminivibrio sp. The sequence goes on along the minus strand of NZ_JAESIH010000010.1, from coordinate 4,657 downwards.
CCCCGCCAACCCCGTGATCCTGTCCCGGGTGTGCGGCCACGTGGCGGTGGTCAATTCGAAGGCCCTGGAGATCCTGGGGATCACTGCCGACAGCAGTTTCCCCGGGGGAGTGGTGGACCTGGACGATACAGGGCGCCCCACCGGGGTGATCCGGGAAACTGCTGTGGGATGGGCCCATTCCCGGAAAAAATTGCCCGACAGGGACAAGCTCAGGCGGCTGGTGGCCGGGGCCGGAGCGGCCGCTGCGGCGGCGGGGCTGACATCCATCCATTCTGACGACCTGGGGTCGGTGGGGGGAGACTGGAGAGCCATTCTCGACCTGTATCTCGGCCTGGACGCGGAAGGGAAGATGCCCGTCAGAATCACCGAACAGCTTCTTCTCCGGAACAGGGAGGCCCTTGACCGGTTCCTGGCTTCGGGGTGGAGGACCGGAGACGGCAGCCCAGCCTTCCACATCGGTCCCCTCAAGATCCTGACCGACGGGTCCATGGGGGGAAGAACGGCCTTTCTCCGGGAGGAGTACTCCGATATGCCGGGAGTGTACGGTGTGCCCATCTATAGCGCGGAGGAGCTGAACGATCTGGTCTGGACCGCCCACAGCGCGGGGATGCAGGTTGCCCTCCACGCTATCGGAGACGGCGCCCTGGACATGTGTCTCAACGCCCTGGAAAACGCCAGGGAGCGGAACCTGAGGAAGGCCCGCCACTATATCGTCCACTGCCAGATGGGGGATATGGAGCAGTACCACAGGATGGCCCGCCTCGGCGTGGGAGCCGCCATCCAGCCTCCCTTTGTCCCCTCGGATCGCCCCATGGCCCTCCGGAGGATCGGGGAAGACCGGGCCCGCAGGGGGTACGCCTGGAAGACCCTCCTGGACCTGGGCATTTTCCTTTCGGGAGGTTCGGACTGCCCCGTGGAGACTTTTGACCCCCTCTGGGGCATTTACACGGCCGTCACGCGGAAAGACCGTGACGGTATTCCCGAAGGGGGATGGAACCCAGCCCAGAAGCTTACCGTGGAAGAGGCGGTGGAACTGTACACCAGGGGAGGGGCCTATGCCTCCTTCGAGGAGCACAGAAAGGGAACCCTCCAGGCCGGAAAGCTCGCGGACCTCGTCGTGATCGACAGGGACATCTTCTCCGTCCCCGAAGAGGCGATTCCCGACGCGAAGCCGGTGCTGACCATGATGGGGGGAAAGATTACCTTCCGGGAAATCTAGCCTCCGGACAGTGGAAGATGGAACCGGACCTCCCCTCCCGCAGGAAGAGGGAGGTCCCTGTTCCGGGCCAGGAACTTCCCGTCGGCGCCGAAGGCCAGGATGCCACGGTGGAGGCACTTCGCCTCTTCATCCCACATGGACGGCGGGAGGCGGCCGGCGAACCGCTCCCTTATTCCGTCGAGGACATCGCCGTAGGATGGGTTCTCCGGAAGCTCCAGGACGACCGGCTCACCGGAGGCAACCCCGAGATTCATGGCAAGGACGCCGAAAAATCTGACGGTATACTGCATGGATATTCCCTCCTTTCCTTCTCTGCTTCGGCTTCTATTGTACCTGCCCGGTCTCCGGGATTGAACGGCTCCCCGGATTATGCAATAATTTGACTGAACTATAACAAATCTGCAAGAAGGAGCGTTCTCCATGAAGAAGACTTCCCAGCGCCTGTTCCGGATCCCTGTTTTTTCTCCTTCAACAGTCGGAAGAATGGCAGTCCTCCTCCTTCTCCTCCCGGCGGTGCTTCTTCCCCTGCCCCAGGCACGGGCCTCGGAGGCGGAACGGCTCTCCTGCGACGTGGTGGTCGCCGGCGGAGGCGCAGGGGGGATCAGTGCCGCCATAGCCGCTGCGAGGTTCGGGGTGAGGGTGATTCTTCTCGAGGAGACGGAATGGCTCGGCGGTCAGATGACCGCCGCCGGGGTCTCCACCATGGACGATCTCAGCGGAAACAGGACCGGGCTGTACGGTGAATTCCACGAAAACGTCCGGTTCCATTACTTCATGAAGGGAAAATCCGTTTCCACGTGCTACTGGGACGGGAACACCACGGCTTTCGAGCCTTCCGTTGGCCGGGACATCCTCGTCCGGATGGCGAAGGACGCGGCGAAAGAGGCTTCTTCCGGCGGAAAGAAGGGAAGCCTGGACATTTTCTACCGGTCGAGGGTCACTTCCGTCCGCAAGGAGGGGCCTGCAGTCCGCGGGGTCACGGCGGATGTGAACGGGCGGAGGACGGTCATAGACTGTTCCGTCCTCATCGACGCCACCGAGTGGGGCGACGTGATCCCCCTGGCGGGGGCTCTCTACAGGGCGGGGAACTCCCTGAGTCCCATGATCTCTCCCAGGAGCCGTATCCAGGACATCACCTGGCTCGCTGTCATGAAAAAATACCCCGGCGGCATCCCCTCCTCCCTGAAGCTGCGGAATCCTCCCCCGGGATATGAGCGCTACCTTCCCGGGTTCCGGAAGATCGTGACGAAGAACGGCAACTCCTTCAGGAACTATCCCCTCCGCATGCCCGTGGATTTTGCCACCCACAACGGCTACCGGGGGCTGCCCGACTCGTCCAACCCGGAGAACTACGACGCCTCGACCCCCGAGGGGTGGTCCGCCATAACCAAGACCGGCATCAACTGGGCCAACGACTATCCGGGGAGCGAGAAGTGGGAGGGGCGGGGCGGACTTCCCGTCGCCTACCTGGAGGACCCTGAATTCCGCAGGCAGGCCGGCGCTGCCGCCCTGCTGAAAACCCTCTCCTTTCTCTACTATGTCCAGAACGAGCTCGGAGAGCCCTGGTCCGTGGCGGATGACGAATACCTTTCTTCCGAGCCGCTGGACACGGCCAGGGAAATCATTCCCGATGAGTACGCCGAAATCCTCCGCCGTTTCCCCCCCATTCCCTACGTGAGGGAAAGCCGCAGGATCGTCGGCCTCGTCACCCCCACGTCCCGGGACGTCCGCCTGAACTCCGAGAGTTACCGGGACGGCCGGGACGGAAGAGAAGTGCCGGAGGCGGTTGCCGTCGGGGGTTACATTCTCGACCTCCACGCCGGTGACGAAGATGCGGACCTGGAAGCCGAGTTCGGTGAAACCGCCTCTTCCGTCAAAACTGACATGCCCCGGGGACCCTTTCAGGTTCCCTTCGGCAGCCTTGTGTCCCGGAACGTGGACGGTCTTCTCGCAGCGGAGAAAAACATTTCCATGTCGCGGCTCGTGGCCGGCGCCTTCAGGCTCCAGCCCATATCCATGCTCACGGGGCAGGCGGCGGGGACCGCCGCCGCCCTGTCGGCGCGGACGGGCATCTCTCCCCGGGCGCTTGATCCCCGGAAGGTCCAAAGGTTACTCCTCGAGGCAGGAAGCGCCCTCTCCCTGTGCGAGTATTCCGACGTCCCGAGGGACCATCCCTTCTGGCCGGGAGTCCAGATGTCGAACCTGTACGGGTGGATCGTACCCGAGGAACTTCCCTCGGCCCCTTCCGCGAAAATTGACGACATCTACAATAACAGGGTGGTGACCGCCCGGCTCTACGGTCTCGACAAGGGCATCTTCGGGGTGGACACTCCCCTGACGGGAATGGAGGCGGAGGACCTCTTCAGGAAAGCGTTTTCGGGCGCACAGACCTCGGGTCTTCTTCTGTACCCCGGGAGCGGCCCGACTTTCTTCGTTTCCCGGGGGGAGTTCTGCTCCGCCCTGGCGAGAGCTCTGGGCTACCGGAATCTCCCCCGGGAGACCCGGTCCCGTTATGCTGACATACCAAAGGAGTCCCGGCTCTACGGCCCGGTACACTATCTCGCCGAACGGGGCATTCTCGACAGGGCGGCCAGGGGCGGCGTGTTCATGCCCGATTCCTTTGTCACCAGGGGGGCTGCCGCCGACATGATCATGAGGGCCCTCACTGCCCCGAAAGGAGAAATCTGACATGAAATGTCATCTGTGCGCAACGAAGGGGTGCGCCCGGGGAGAGCCCTGCAGCCCAGGCAAGGGAACGGAATTGTATGACGGTGAGGATCTCCGCCTCCTGACGACGGCATCCGACGTGGAGGCCCTGTACTACTGCACCCTGAACCGCCTGGAGGAGATCATGGAATTCGCTCGGAGGATGGAGTACAAAACCCTCGGGATAGCCTTCTGTGTCGGTTTTTCCGACGAGGCCGCCCTCCTGGGGAACATCCTCTCGGAGGAGTTCGATGTCCATTCCGCCTGCTGCAAGGTGTGTTCCATGACGAAAGACGAAATAGGGGCTGCGAGGCGTCCCTGGATCGGTGCCGTCTCCTGCAACCCGGCGGAGCAGGCCCGGCTTCTCGACGAGGCGGGGTCTCAATTCAGCATCGTCCTCGGCCTCTGCGTCGGTCATGACAGCATTTTTTACCGTCATTCGAAGGCTCCGGTAACGACCTTCGTGGTGAAGGACAGGGTCCTGGGACACAACCCCGCGGCGGTGCTCTACAGCCGGTATCTCCTGAAAAATCTGAAGCGCGCTCCAAAGGAGCGTGCGGAATGAGTTCAGCGGGTGAAGATATCACTGGATAACAACAGGGTTGCCCTAAATCCGCACCCTAAAAAATAAAAAACCTCTCTGGACTGTTCGGAGAACAGTGGTAAGGTAGTGTTTACGAAGGCACAACCCTTCACCAGAGAGGTGCAATCATTATGACTGAAAAGGCGAAG
>NZ_JAESIH010000009.1 GCF_016756745.1 Aminivibrio sp. | reverse complement strand
TCACGAAAGCGAGACGGTCCCTGAACCGGGCGAAGAACTCCCGCCTGTACTTTTCGTCCGAAAAATCCACGGGAAAACGCTCGAGCTCGAGGGTCTCCATGTCGCTGAAGGGACCGAAGGGAACGAAACGGGCCTTCTCCTCGATGATGGCCTCGAGGATCCCCAGGGTGTCGGCGGGAGTGACCTTCTTTCCCATGAAATCTCCCGTGTTGAGGATATAGCAGTCCACCCCGTCCCGGAAGAGGGTCCGGAATCGTTCGTAATCGAGGGCGAGGGGATAGGTCCGGAAGGGGTTGGCATAGCACTCGATCACCAGCGCATTGGGGTCGATGCCCGGGGCGAGCCGCTCGGCGGTGGTCCGCTTGGTGGCCAGGGTGGCCCCCATGACGGCGGCGAGGTCGGGTCCCTTGAGCCGAAGGACAGGCGGCAGGGACTGGTCCTTCATTAGCCAGAAGACGGCGTTGATGGGCTCGTCGATGCGGTCCACCCGCACGGGCGACCAGAGCTTCGACTTGATGGCCCTGCCGTTTCCGTTCCGCAGGTCCTCGGTCACGGGATAGAGCAGCCCGTCCTCTCCCCTGGTCACGCCGCAGTTCTGCAGGGAGATGATGAACTTGTTGTCCTCGCACCCCATGGGATAATCCTGAACCTTGTCGAAGTAGGAAGGCTCCAGGGCTATAGCATACTTTTCCTTCACGTTGATGATGAAGGCGTCATCGTGGAGGACGGTGATATCATACTTCCCCCCGTGGCGGGCGTGGGTCAGGGTGGACTTTCCCGAGCCGGAGAGGCCGAACACGGCGGAGACGAAGGACCGTCCGCTTTTCAAGTTGTACCGCTTCAGTCCCCCGTGGCAGGATGCAAAGCCGTTCCGCACGGCGGTGCCCCAGGCGAGGGTGAGGGTTCCCTTTTTCAGCTCGCCGAAATAGCGCATGCCGAGGACGGCGGCACAGTTGTGGACGGGATCGAAAAAGGCAAGGCCGAGGGGGTACTCGGGGCTCGTCCAGTCGGGATCGGCGAACATGAAGATGTCGCCGTCGGGAAGCGCCCGGGATTCCCTGTACATGTCGATATAGGTTTTGTTCAGGTACTGGAAGTTCAGCATCCAGTTGTACACCAGGTTCTCGTGGTTTTTCGGGGCGAGGAGATGGGCCTTGACCATGAAATCTTTTTCGAGGCCGATATAGGCCTCGGCCGCGTAAAAGGTGCGGAACCGGCTTCCATACACCGCCTCCCTGAGAACGGGCGCAAGTTCTCCCATATTCACCCCCGGTTCCCCCACAATCTTCCGTGCGGCGGCGCACCGGCCCACCACGGAACCGTCGTTCATCAGCAGGACGTTGCTCCCGGAAGGCAGTCCCTGCCCTTCGGGACGGTACACCGGCATGCCCGTAAGCTCCACTGTTCCGGGACTGGTCCGGGCAAGATCGTACGCTTCGCGGAGATTGGCGACGGGAACCACGTTGTTTCCGTAAAACGCGGTCTCAATGGTGGTTCGCGCCTGGGACTTTATGGAAGAGAAGCTATCGGGATCCTTGTAGAACTCCAGAGTTGACATGGCGACTCTCCTTCTCCCTCGGGCCGGGGACGGAAATTTTTGTCCGGCACCGTCGCCGGACGGGGTCATTGTACCATGGGCCGTACCACTGAACGAAACGAAAATGAAGCTCTCTTATAAGATTATTATGAAAAATAACCTCAGATGCTTCCACCTAAATCCGCAGGCAGCGGGGAGCGTCACCGGTGCTCGCTTGGGCCGCCGGTGCAGATTGTCGTCCTTGACAACTGCCCAGGCGATCAACTCGGCTCCCTGCGTTCGCCGGTTGCCTGCCTGTGAAACCGACATCCTTGTCGGTTTCTCGGCCCGGGCGCTGTCCCCCAGGGGATGATCTCTTCGCCCCTGGCGGGGCGAATTCACCTTATGCCCAGCGACACTCCCTCTGCCAGGAAAAGCCGCGGATTTAGGTTCCATAGCGTCAGAATCCTCTCCGTGACCGGATTGCATCGTAGGCTTCCTGGATCTCCTGGAACTTTTTTGACGCCAGATCCACAAAGTCGGCGTCCAGATCCTGGCCGATGAACTTGTCGGGATGATATTTCCCGAGAAGCTCCCGGTACCTTTTTTTTATCTCTCCGTCCGTCGCGGAGGGTGAGCAGCCAAGGACGCTGTAGGGGTCCCTCCGGGAATTCCGGCCGGCCGCGGATGCACCCGGCCCTGATCCTCCATGGGGGGGCCGGTCATAGGCTCTTTCCCCCGCCTGGTAGGACCGGAAGAGGTCCCGGACAGCCCGGGACAGGAGAAGGAACAGAAGGAGCGGCGCCGCCTTCAGCAGCAGCCTCAGCAACAGGGACATGGGAACCTCCTTGAAATTGTCCGTCTTCGGCTCATTCCGCCGCGACGGAGAAGAACATTCCGGCGATCCGGCCGTCCTTCCTCAGGTTGAAAATGAGATCGCAGGAAACGTCCCGGCCGGTATAGACCATCGATTGTGAACTTTTGCCGTCCGGCTGTCCGAGAAGTTCCGACACCCTGACAAAGGGATCCCCCACGCGAATTCCCGGATCAGGACCGAAAGGGTGATCCCCCCCCTTCACCACGGCAGCCACCAGGCGCTCGCTGCCGGGCACCCCGGAAAAGTCCAGGGAAAGTCCGGGCCACATCATGGTGAGAACCGGCTTTCCCTCCACGGGATGTGAAGGCTGCCTGACGGACCTGCGCCTCACTGCCCCAGGCTCGCCCAACCGATCCCTTGCCTCCGAAGGAGAACCGCCGAAGCGCCGGAGGGTGGACTCGAGAAAAGACCGGAGAGGGATATAATCCGTTCCGTCAGCCGGTATGGACAGCGGAGGCAGGGGCGCCTCCCCCATGCCTCCGAAAAGGCGGAGGAGATCATCCACCGACCCCGTTCCAAGGGGAAGCCCTCTCCCGGGAAGAGGAGGTATCTCCCTGGTGTTGACCTGAAAGACCCAGCCTCTCTTTTCGCCGTCTCCCGCCCCTGCCGGTTCGTACACGAAGCCGACCAGCCATTTTCCGTTTCCGAGAGGGTGGGCCATCCAGCCGTACTCTTTCCTGACCCCGGTCCTGCCGACCTCCCTGGAAATCGCCTCCACAACGGTGCCGTCGCCGGATGGGGCCTTTGCTTCCTTCACCCACCGGGTGACCCTGTCCTTTTCGGAAACATCCGGAGTGCTTCTCTCGAACCGGTCGTCAATCAGGGCGGCGTAATGCTCCCCCATGGACCGGGTGACCCTTCTTGCCACGCCGCTCCCTGCCGGGACCTCGAAAAACCATCCCTTGAAATCGCCCTTCCCGTCGAGATAGATGTAGGATACAAGGAAGCCGCCCGCCCGGGTCCGGTCCACCAGCCACCCTATGGTTTCCGGAGCGTTGGCCGCATCCTCGTAGGTCTTGATGAATTCCTCGTTGCTCAGAAGAGGAGAAAGATCCCTGGAGCTTTTGGCGATCTGCAGCGCCCCGGACGGAGAGAGGCCCTGATGGGGATGAAAGAGGAGATACAGGACCACGGCGCAGGCGAACAAAAGAAAAAGAGTCCCGGCAGCACCTCTTGCGGGGCTTCTGGAGCCTCTCTCTTCTCTTTCCGCCGGAATCCTCCCGGCGGTGCCGCCTCTTCCCGAAAGGGGACTGATCGGGTGCCCCATTGCCGTTTCTCCTCTCCGTGCTCTCTCTGCCGCCGCACCGGGCGGGGGAATCGTTACAGGCCGACGCTTCCGCCTGTAACGTTATATTATAATACTTTTTCTTTCCGGCGGAGATTTCTCTCTTCCCGAAGGGGTGGTATCATGGAGCGGAAAAGGAGGGGAAGGGCCATGAACCCTGTCTCCATAGGAGGATACATCCAGACGAGTTTTCTCGATTATCCCGGGTCGGCCGCGGCGGTGGTTTTTTTCAGGGGCTGCCCTTTCCGCTGCCCGTTCTGCCACAACCCGGAACTGGTCATCCCCGGGATGGGAGGCGATTCCTTCGAATGGCGGGACATCCTCGGCGACCTTGAGAGGCGGAAGAACTTTCTCGACGGCGTCTGCATCACCGGCGGGGAGCCGACGATCCAGGAGGGGCTCATTTCCTTTCTCGGGGATCTTCGTTCCCTCGGGCTGAAGATCAAGATCGACACCAACGGCGCCCGCCCCGGTGTGCTGGAGCACATCCTTGACCGGAATCTGGCAGACTACGCCGCAATGGACATCAAAGCCTCCAGGGAGAAATACCCCCTGGCCTCGGGATGGAACGGAGATCTTTCCCTTGTGGAAAAAAGCATCTCCCTCCTCCTCGGCTCGAACATCCCCTTCGAATTTCGGACCACCCTGGTGCCGGGCATCCATGGACTGGAGGACGCCCCGGGAATCGGGGACCTGGTCCGGGGAGCCCCCCTGTACGTGCTGCAGCGTTTCCGCCCCGGG
>NZ_JAESIH010000008.1 GCF_016756745.1 Aminivibrio sp. | reverse complement strand
CGGTAGACGTGGGCGAAAGCAAGGGCGTCAGGACCGTTCCGGGGGTACCGTTTGCCTCCGTTTCTGCCCCACCGCCTCCCGGAGGGAACGGAGAAAGGGGACGGCCTTCGACCGAAGGAGCTCCCTGTCGCTGCCGCAGGGCTCGAGGAGGGAGATAAGGGCGCTGCCCACCACTACGCCGTCCGCCGCCTCGGCGGCCAGGGCCGCCTTTTCGGGGCTGCCCACGCCGAATCCCAGGGCCAGAGGGAGGGACGTGTGGGATCGGATTCTGTCGATGTACTCCTTCGGGGAGCCTCCCGTCGTTCCGCTTTCCCCTGTGACGCCCAGGCGGGAGACGCAGTAGAGAAACCCGGACGCCCTTTCGGCGATGCCCTTCAGGCGTTCCGCAGGGGTGTTGGGGGTGACCATGAGGATGAAGTCCACCCCTCGTTCCCTGAGGAGGGAAGCGAGATGCTCTCCCTGGTGGAAGGGCAGGTCGGGGATGATGACCCCCGATACTCCCGCCCCGGCGGCATCGGCGGCGAACTTCTCAGGGCCGTAGGCGAGGACGGAGTTCATGTACCCCATGAGCACCCGTGGGGCGGATATTTCGTCCCGAAGGTCCTTCAGCATGCCGAGGATCTTCTTCAGGGTGGCGCCTCCCGCGAGGGCCCTCTGGGCAGCCTGCTGGATCACGGGGCCGTCCGCAAGGGGGTCGGAAAAGGGGATGCCCACTTCCAGCACGTCCGCACCTTCTGTGTCCAGGAGCTTCAGCAGGAACGCCGTGGTCTCGAGATCCGGATCTCCGGCGGAAATATAGGTAACGAGCGCTTTTTTGCCTTCGAAGGCCGAGCTGAGGGTTTTCATGACCTTTCCTCCTTTTGCGGCAGGGACAGGATGGTGTCCATGTCTTTGTCTCCCCGTCCGGACAGGTTCACCATGACAATGTGGTCTTTCGGCAGGTTTCCCGCGGTGCGGTAGACGTGGGCGAGGGCGTGGGCGCTTTCCAGGGCCGGGATGATCCCCTCCAGCCTGCATGTCCGAAGAAAGGCGTCTACCGCCTCGTCGTCGGTGGCGGAGACGTAGGTCGCCCGTCCTGTTTCGGCGAGATGGCTGTGCTCGGGGCCCACGCCGGGGTAGTCGAGTCCGGCGGAGATGGAATGGGCCGGCTGGATCTGGCCGTCTCCGTCATAGAGTACGTAAGAGTAGGAACCGTGGAGCACTCCGGGCTTTCCTGCCGAGAGGGTCGCGGCGTGGAACCCGGAGTCCAGGCCCTTCCCGGCGGCCTCCACACCCACCAGGGCCACTTCGGGATGTTCCACGAAGGCATGGAAGATGCCCATGGCGTTGCTTCCGCCCCCCACGCATGCCACCACCTGGTCGGGAAGGCGTCCTTCCTTTTCGAGGATCTGGGCCTTCGCTTCCTGCCCTATGATCTTCTGGAAGTCCCGCACCATGAGGGGGTAGGGATGGGGGCCCATGACGGAGCCTATGACGTAGAAGGAGTCTTCCACGTTGGCGACCCAGTCGCGGATGGCCTCGTTCACGGCGTCCTTGAGGGTCCTTGTTCCCGAGGTGACGGACACCACCTTCGAGCCGAGCAGGTCCATCCTGGCCACGTTGGGGGCCTGGCGGCGCACGTCCTCCTCGCCCATGTAGACTACGCATTCCAGGCCGAAGAGGGCCGCGGCTGTGGCGGTGGCCACGCCGTGCATTCCCGCTCCCGTCTCGGCGATGATGCGCTTCTTGCCCATCCGCCGGGCGAGGAGCACCTGCCCAAGGGCGTTGTTGATCTTGTGGGCCCCTGTGTGGTTCAGATCCTCCCGCTTGAGGTACACCTTCGCTCCTCCGCATTTCTCGGTGATGCGGGGAGCGAAATACAGGGGCGAGGGCCTGCCCACGTAGTCCCGCAGCAGGGGAGCCATTTCATCGGAGAAGGACGGGTCCTCCCGGCTCGCGAGATAGGCATCCTCCAGTTCGTCCAGGGCGGGGACGAGGGTTTCGGGAACATACTGCCCCCCGAAGGGGCCGAAGTACATGGATGTTTTCACTGGTGATCTCTCCTTTCGGAACGGTCGAACTGCTTGACGGCGGCCAGGGCGGCGGCCATTTTTTCCCTGTCTTTCACTCCCGGGGCGGACTCCACCCCGCTGTTCAGGTCCACGCCGAAGGGTCTGACGGTTCCCAGGGCGAGGGGGAGGTTCTCCGGGCCGAGGCCCCCGGCGAGGAGAAAGGGTCTGGCGAAGGTCTTCCCCGCCAGGAGGGAGTGGGCGAAAGGCTCTCCTGAAGTAAGCGTTTTCTTTCTGCTGTCCAGGAGAAAGAGCCCGGCATGGCCGTACCTTCCCGTTTTCTCCAGGTCTTCTCCGGTTTCCACGGAAAAGGCCTTGATGGTCCCGAGGGTCCTCCCCGAGAGCAGCGAAGGGTCCTCGGAACCGTGGAACTGGATGGTGTCAAAAGCGCCGTAGCGCTCCACCTCGAGTACCTCGCCGGGCTCGGGGTCCATCATCACGGCCACCCGGCAGACCGGGGGAGGGACCGCCGACGCCAGCTCCGCCGCTGCTTCCGGGGAAAGCCGCCGGGGGCTTCCCGGAACAAGGATGAAGCCCACAGCCGAGGCGCCGAGTTCGACGGCCCTTTCCACGTCCTCTCTCCGGGTCAGTCCGCAGATCTTCACGAAGGTCATGCTGCCCGCACGCTCCTTTTCTTCCGGAAAGCCCGGATGAGCCCGGACGGGTCGCCCGACCTCATGAGGGTCTCCCCCACCAGGACGGCATCTGCCCCTGTGTCGGCCAGGAAAGCTGCGTCCTCCTCGGTGCGCACGCCGCTTTCGGAGACGATGATCCTGCCGCCGGTCTGCTCCCGCTGCCGGTAGATTCCCATGAGGCGCTCCGTGGTACGGAGGTCCACGGTGAAGTTGTCGAGGTTCCTGTTGTTGATGCCGATGATCTCCGCTTCCGTGTCCAGAACGGACCTGAGTTCCTCGTCGGTGTGGACTTCCGCGATAACCTCCATGCCCAGGGAATACGCCAGGGACAGAAGTTCCTCCAAGCGCTTCCTCTCCAGGGCGGCGGCGATAAGCAGCAGCGCGTCGGCGCCGAGGAAGAGGCTTTCGTAGACCTGAACCTCCGTGAGAATGAAGTCTTTCCTGAGGAGGGGAAGGACCGTCCTGGGCCGGAGAGACCTGAAATCGTCGGCGCTGCCCCCGAAGAAGGACTGGTCGGTGAGGATGGAGACGGCGTCGGCCCCGCCCTGCTCGTAGAGCCGGAGCTGCTTCAGGGGATCCACCGACCCGTTGATGACCCCCTTGCTGGGGGAAGCCCGCTTGATCTCGCCGATGACCGAGAGCCCCCCGCGCCGAAGAGCTTCCGACATCCGCCGCGACGGCCTCGTCATCTCCGCTGTTTCCTCGAGCTTCTGCTTCAGTATACGGTCCAGTATCATGGCGCCTTCCTCCTTTCAGGCGGACCGGCGGACCGGTTCCGCAAAGGCCCTGACCTTCTCCAGCACAGATGCCGCCCTGCCGGAGTCGATGCTCTCCGCCGCGAGGGCGGTTCCTTCTTTCCAGCTCTTCGCCTGCCCCGCCGCGAGGAAGACCGCCGCTGCGTTGAAGACCGCTGCGTCCCTGGGGGCGCCGCGTTTTCCGGCCAGTACGTTCTCGATGATGGCGGCGTTTTCGGGGGCGGATCCCCCGGCGAGTTCTTCGTTCCCCCGCAGGGGCAGACCCCCGTCGGCGGGGGAGACCGACTCCTCCCGGATGCCTTCAGCGGAGAAGAAAACCACCCGGTTCGGCCCGGCAAGGGACAGTTCGTCAACCCCACCGTGCCCGGATATCACCATGCCGTGCCGCCCCAGGGACCGGAGGACCTCGGCGGCCAGGGGAAGGAGAGCGGCGTCGAAGACCCCCATGACCTGATGGGTGAGGGGGGCAGGGTTGATCAGGGGCCCGAGGATGTTGAACAGGGTCCGCACACCGAGGCTTTTCCTTATATCCGCTACGTTCCCCATCACGGGATGGAAGTGAGGGGCGAAGAGAAGGACCAGTCCAGCCCCGTCCAGGCATGCCGCCGCCCGTTCCGGAGAGGATGGAAGGGGCGCTCCCAGGGCCTCGGCCACGTCGGCGCTTCCGCACCTGCTGGAGACAGACCGGTTCCCGTGCTTCGCCATGGGGATTCCTCCTCCGGCCGCCACGAAGGCCGCCGCAGTGGAGATGTTGAATGTCCCCGCGCAGTCTCCCCCCGTGCCGCAGTTGTCGGCCAGGAGCCCGGGCCGGGCGGGGATAACCCTTGCCTTCCGCAGGAGTACCCGCGCCGCTCCCCCGATCTCGGCTGGGGTTTCTCCCCGGGCCCGGAGGGCCGCAAGAAAGGCCGCCACCTGGACGGGAGGCACGGCTCCCTCCATGATCAGCTCCATGGCCTCCTCCATTTCAGCGTTCCCGAGACGGTGTTTTTCCATAACCCGTGAAAGATACTGTGCGAACATGATGCTCCCTCCTTCGTATAAAAAAGGCGGGGGAGAGAAACCTGTCCGGCTCCTCTCCCCCGCCTGGGGTACAAAAAAGGGCCGTGAAAGAAGATCCCTTGTGGGACCTGCCTCCACGGCCGTAAAGTGCGCGCTTTTTATTGGTTCGCGAGCTTTATGGTCACCGGCGGCAGGCTATTTGGCCTGCCACCACCAGTTTTGGCTGAGTTTGTTCCGTATCATGACAACTGCCTCCCTGAAACGAATTGGAGAGAAGATACCACAGCCCTGCCCGGTCTGTCAACAGAAAAATTTCAACCTGAATCCGCGGTCTCCGGTGACGCTCCCTGCTGCCTGCGGATTCAGGCCAAACGTGCCCTTTATTTCATCTTCTTTCAGCCCTATAATATTAAATATTTTTGACACGAGCCGAGAGGAGTGGATGCCATGCCCTTGGAGGTGAACATTTCCCGCCTTATGAGCCGCCTCGAAACCCTGAGCGGATTTAACGCCGCCCCCGGAAGGGGGATAACACGGTTTTCCTATTCCCCGGAAGACCGGGAAGCACGAAATTACCTGGAAAAACTGTTCTCCACCATGGGCCTGAAAGTGGCTGTGGACGGAGCGGGCAACATGCGGGCGCGCCTGGAGGGATCAGACCCAAATGCACCCGCCGTTTTATCCGGCTCCCATATCGACACCGTCCTCCACGGGGGGAAATACGACGGCGCGGTGGGAACCCTGGGGGCCATTGAGGCGGTCCGGTCCATTCTGGAGAGCGGTCTCCCCCGCCGCCATCCTCTCGAGGTAGCGGTCTTCGCGGAAGAGGAAGGGTCCAACTTCGGCTCCACCCTCGCCGGAAGCAAGGCCCTTACGGGGAAATACAGCCTCGGGGACCTGGAAAAACTCAGGAACCCGGAGGGAAAGTCCATGGCGGACATGCTCCGGGAAGGGGGATACACCCCCGAAACCCTGAAAGACTCTCTCCTCCGGCCAAAAGAGGTCAAGGCCATGGTGGAGCTGCACGTCGAGCAGAGCGTGGTGCTCGAATCAAAGGGAATTCCCCTGGGGATCGTGGAGGCGGTGGCGGGGATCAGGGCCCTGGAAATTCGGCTGAAGGGAACCCCCAACCATGCAGGGGCCACACCCATGACGCTCCGGCAGGATCCCCTGGTGACCGCGGGCCGCCTCATCTCCCACATCGAAGTCCTGGGCCGGGGGTCGGGAACGGGGTCCACTACGGCGACTGTGGGAAAAATCACGTGCTTCCCCAACGTATCCAACATCATCCCCGGAGAGGTGCGTTTTTCCGTGGACATCCGGGACGTGGACATGGGAGGAATGGAATCCGTTCTCCGGGGCATCTCGACGGCGGGTCCTGCCTTCGCTGGGTCGGCAGGCCTTTCGTTCGAGATGCTCTTGGTTTCGGAATCCGACCCAGTGACCCTGGACCGCGGAATCGTCTCCCTGATGAAGGAATGCGCCGAAAAACGGGGGCTGCCCGCGATGGCCATGAACAGCGGCGCCGTTCACGATGCCTGCATGTTCGCCCCCTTGGTTCCCACGGGGATGATCTTCATCCCGAGCAAGGGGGGCAGGAGCCACGTACCGGAGGAATACAGCAGCCCCGAAGACATCGAAAAGGGGGCCTCGCTTCTGGCGGACGTGCTGTACGAACTCTCGAAATGAAAGGAGGCGGGAGGAAGGACATACCCGAACACAGCGGTCAAACGGGAGAAAGAGCGGAAAAAGACTGTTCATTGAGAGGAAAGAGAGGTGTCTTGCGTGGACGAAGTGTTGAAAGTGGCGAATTCCACCGGTGTATGGCTCACGGCAGCTCCCATAGTCATCATCGCCCTTATCCAGGTGCTTCTGTACTATCGGCAGATCTACCATGCCGCCGACGCGGTGAACCTGACCCGGGAACAACTTTCCCAGGCATTCCGCACCGGAATGGTGACGTCCATAGGCCCCGTAGTGGCCATCTTCATCATCATGGTGGGGCTTATGTCGGTGATCGGCGCACCCATGGCCTGGATGCGGCTCTCCGTCATAGGCTCCGCCCCTACGGAACTGACGGCGGCAACCCTTGGCGCGGATGCCATGGGAGTGAAATTCGGAGGGGAAGGCTACACCCTCCAGGTGATGGCGGTCTCCTGGTGGACCATGGCCATCAACGGGGTGGGCTGGCTCCTGTTAGTGGGGCTCTTCGCCCACAAGCTCGAGGACGTCCGGGAAAAGGTGGGCGGCGGCGACACAAAATGGCTGGGCATCCTTTCCACGGCGGCCATGATCGGGGTGTTCGGCTACCTGAACAGCCGGAACCTCATGGTCATCAGCGGCCCCTTCGTGGCGGCCATAACGGGAGCGGTTTCCATGATCATCCTGCTGCACGTGGCGAAAAAAATGCCGAAGATCAAGGAGTACACCCTCGGTATAGCCATGCTCATCGGCATGTTCGCCGCCATGCTTTATTAGGGAAGGAGAGGTGACTGAAATGGCAGCGGAACAGATTAACGAGCAGAAGTACCGCGAGGTTTGGACCACGCCGGTCATCCGGCTGGGCATAAGCACCATGCTCCTGGCCTGCGTGCTGAGCTTTATCCCCCTCATCTACCTCTACATGGTCCACGGCATCCTGCCGCCCTTCTCCGCCTCGCTCACCGCATGGGGCCTTGTGGCGTCGGTATTCGGCGCCTTCTACATCGTGGAGCCCATCTCCTACTACCCCATCCTCGGCTTGGCAGGGACCTACATCTCCTTCCTCAGCGGAAACATTTCCAATCTCCGGCTTCCCTGCTCCGCCATGGCCCAGGAAGTGGTGGGCGTGGAAGAAGGCACCAAGCAAGCGGAGATCATCGGCACCATGGGCATCATCGGCTCGGTGGTGGTGAACCTCGTCGGGGTAACCCTGGCGGCCTTTGTGGGAGCATGGCTCATCGGCATCTTCCCGGCCTTCGTGGCCGATGCCTTCCGGAAATTCACCGCCCCGGCCATCTTCGGGGCCGTGTTCGGCCAGTTCGCCATGAGGCAGCCCAAGCTGGCCCCCTTCGCCCTGGTCATCCCGCTCTCCCTGCTTTACTTCAAAGCACCCATCTGGCTGGTTATCCTCGCGTCGGTGTTCGGCACCATCGCCATTTCCCGGATATTCTACAAGGCAAAGATCATTCACTGATTCTTCTCCTGAGCCGGGGGCCCTTCGGGGTCCCCGTTTCTTTACCTTTCTTTACCCTCCCCGCAGATTCACGGAAAAAAACTGCGCCGAATACGGATCGTCCATCGCCGAAAGAAGGTTAAAATAAGGGCGAACAGACGAACAAAGGGGAGAGAATCCTATGGACAAAAGAAATTTCGCTCCCGTATTTCTTGTATTCCTGGCAGTGTTCATTTTCTCAGGAACCCTTTTCGCTGAAGAAAGAGCGATCTCTCTCGAAGAATGCCTCGCCCTGGCCGAGGCGAATCACCCTGCTCTCGATGAGGCCAGGGCGGCCCTCGCCGGCCAGCAGGCGAAGCTGGGTCAGGTCCGGGCGGGCAACGCCCTTAAGGGAAATCTTTCGGCCTCGGGCTCGAGAGATTCCGGAAGCGACGGTTCCTACTCCACGTCCTTCTCGGTGAGCAAGCTGATTTCCGATTCAGGCAAAAACGCCCTGGAGCGGAAAAGCCAGGAGGTCTCGGTGGACGCCGCATCCGAGTCGCAGCGGGAAACCGTGCTCTCCGTGCGCACCGGCGTCAAGGAGGCCTATTACGGACTCCTCCTCGCCATAAGCAAGCGTGGTCAGGCAGCGTCGGCTGTCAGGAACTACCAGCGGCACCTCGACAGGGCCAAGGGCTTCTACGAGGCCGGCGCCAAGGCCCGTTTCGACGTCACCAAGGCCGAGGTGGACCTGAGCAACGCCAAAATTGATCTGGTCTCGGCGGAATCCTCCCTTGAAACAGCCAGGGCAGCCCTTTCGAGAGCCGTGGGCGTTCCCCTGGACAATGTCCGCCCCGTGTCGGATTTTCTTTCCCCGCGGGACATCCCCGGAGAAGCCTTCGCCCTGGAACAGGCCCTGGAGAACCGGCCCGACATCCGGTCCGCCCGGCTGAAGAGGGAGGCGGGACAACTGGGCATCTCCATCGCCGCAAAGGGCGACGCCGCCACCATATCGGTCACAGGCTCCGCCAGACTTTCAGGCACGGGCCTTCCTCCCGACGACAGTTTCGGCGCGGGGATCACCATCTCTGTTCCCGTCTTCAACGGGGGACTGACGGAGTATAAAATCGCCGAGGCACGGGCCTCCTCGGACGGCCTGGAGGCTTCCCTGAAAAAGCTGGAGCAGACCGTCCGGTATGAGGTCCGGTCCGCCCTCCTCTCCGTCCGGGAGGCGGAGGCCCGCATTCCCGCCGCCGAACTGCTCGTCCGCCAGGCCCAGGAAAACCTTACCCTCGCCGAGGGACGGTACGAAATGGGCGTGGGGAATGTCCTCGAGGTGGCCGATGCCCTTCTCTCCTTCAATTCGGCAGCCGTGAGCCGCTTCCAGGCCCTTCACGACTACAGTACGTCCCTGGCATTCCTGGAGAAAACCCTCGGAGGTGAATTCGAATGAAAAAAGTCTTCGTCCTTCTGTTCTTCATCGTCGCCGGCTTCGCCTACCTGAGATTCTCCCATTCTGCCGGGCCCCGGTACATTTTCCGCACCGTTCCTCTGGAATCAGGGAACATAACGTCCACGGTGACCGCCACGGGCAAGCTGGGCGCCGTCACCGTGGTGGAAGTGGGAACCCAGGTTTCAGGTACCCTCAAGGAGATCTACGCCGACTTCAACCAGCACGTGAAGAAGGGAGAGCTCATCGCCCTCATCGATCCTGATGTGCTCAGGGCAAAACTCGAAGAAGTGAAGGCCAACCTCGCGATGGCCAGGGCTTCCGTCGCCAGGGCGCAGGCAAACGTGGCGGACAGCGACCGCAATCTCAAGAGAAACAGAGAACTGTGGAACCGGCAGCTGATAGCAAGAAGCGAACTCGATGCCGCAGAGACGACCCACCTGGCCAACAGGGCGAGCCTCCAGGAGGCCCAGGCCAGGGTCCTCCAGGTCCAGGCGTCCCTCCGGCAGGCGGAGACGAATCTGGACTACACCAGAATCCTTTCCCCCGAGGACGGAGTGGTCATCTCCCGGGAGGTCAATGTGGGCCAGACCGTGGCCGCCAGTCTCTCGGCACCCACTCTCTTTACCATCGCCAAGGACCTGTCAGATATGCAGATCGAGACGTCGGTGGACGAGGCGGACATCGCCCGGGTGAAGGAAGGGCAGGAGGTGGAGTTCACCGTGGACGCCTACGGCGGAACCACCTTCACCGGAAAGGTGAGGCAGGTGCGCATTTCCCCTGCCACATCGGACAACGTAGTGACCTACCCGGTCATCATCTCCGTTGCCAACCCGGACCTGAAGCTCAAGCCGGGGATGACCGCCAACGTGTCCATCGTCACTGACCGCCGGAAGGACGTCCTGAAGGTTCCCATGGCTGCCCTGAGGTTCTCCCCTCCCCCGGAGGATGCCGCTCAGCAGACTACTGCGGCCCCATCGTCCCCCTTCAGTCCCTCCATGCCCCGACGCCGTCCGGGAGGAGCGGGCGGAGGCGCCGGCCTGGGCAACGGCAACACCGGAAGGACCGGGACGGTTTCCGTGGTATGGACCGTCAGCGGCGATGTCCTGGGGGACAGGGTGCAGTTCCGGGCAGGCATCAGCGACGGATCCTTCGTGGAAGTGATCGACTCCCGGGAGCTGAAGGAAGGCGATCTTCTGGCGGTCTCCTACTCGGAGCAGCCGAAGGAATCCCTGTGGGGGAAGATCTTCAAATGAGCCTCATTGCCGTGCAGAACATCGTGAAAATCTACCGCACCGGCGATGTGGAGCTCCGGGCCCTGGACGGGGTCACCTTCTCGGTGGAGCAGGGAGAGTTCGTTTCCATCATGGGGCACTCCGGCTCGGGAAAGTCCACCATGATGAACATCCTGGGCTGCCTGGACGTACCTGACGAAGGTTCCTACTCGCTCGACGGCAGCGATGTGGAATCCCTGCCGAAGGACGCCCTCGCCGGAATACGGAACAGGAAGATCGGCTTCGTCTTCCAGGGATTCAACCTCCTTCCCCGGGCCACTGCCCTGGAAAACGTTGAACTGCCCCTCATCTACTCCGGCGTGCCGGGAAAAGTCCGGAAGGAGAGAAGCCGGGCAGCCCTGGAACGGGTCGGCCTTGCAGACCGGATGGGGCACCGGCCCAGCCAGATGTCCGGCGGCCAGCAGCAGCGGGTGGCCATAGCCCGGGCCCTGGTGGGGGAAACGCCTCTCATCCTGGCGGACGAACCCACGGGCAACCTGGACACCAAAACCAGCGAGGAGATCATGAATCTTTTCGTGGAACTGAACCGGGAGGGCAAGACCATCATCCTGGTCACCCACGAACCCGACATCGCCGAGTACAGTTCCCGTACCATCAGGTTCCGGGACGGCAGGCTCACCGACGACGAAAGGAGGGCTCCCCGTGCTTGAAACACTTCGCACCGCCCTGCGTTCCCTGCTTTCCAACAAGATACGGTCGGCCCTCACCATGCTGGGCATCATCATCGGCGTCGCAGCGGTGATCACCATGGTGGCCATCGGCGCCGGGGCCAGCCGGAACATCCAGCAGTACATCTCAGGCGTGGGCAGCAACATCCTCATTATCATGCCCGGGGCCTCCACTGCCGGGGGCGTCCGCCAGCAGGCAGGGTCAGCCTCTACCCTCACGGTGCAGGACGCCGAGGCCCTTGAAAAGGAAACCTTCGCCCTCCGGGGCGTGGCCCCTGAAATCTACAGCAGGACCCAGCTTGTCTACGGCAACATGAACTGGTCCACCATGATCACCGGCAGCACCCCCTCCATCTTCGACATCAGGGAATGGCGCATCGCCGAGGGCCGTTTCTTCATCGACGGCGAGGCCCGGAGCGGCGCCAAGGTGGTTGTCCTCGGCTCCACGGTGGCGAAGAACCTCTTCGGCGAGGCGGACCCCGTGGGGAATACCATCCGCATCCGGAACGTCCCCATGGAGGTGGTGGGCGTCCTCGCCCCCAAGGGGCAGACCCCCTGGGGGCAGGACCAGGACGATACTGCCTTCGTTCCCTTCCGGACGGCCAAGCTCAGGCTTTTCCGCCGGACGGCGGCCAACTCCGTCCAGAGAATCACTGCGGCCGCCGTGGACGGCAATTCCGTGGCCGAGGCCGAGCGGGAGATCAAGGCCATACTCCGGCAGCGGCACCGCCTCTCCGAACGGGATCCGGACGATTTCGACGTGCGAAATATGGCGGAGATGCTCGACGCGGCGGCCCAGTCCACCAAAGTCATGTCCCTTCTCCTTGGGGCGGTGGCCTCCGTCTCCCTCCTCGTCGGAGGCATCGGCATCATGAACATCATGCTGGTTTCCGTGACGGAACGCACCAGGGAGATCGGCATCCGCATGGCCATCGGCGCCCGGGGATCGGACATCCGCACCCAGTTCCTCATGGAGGCCTTGCTCCTCTCCGTGGCGGGAGGAATCATCGGCATCGTGCTCGGGACATCCGCCTCGAAGATCATCACGGGATTTCTCGGCTGGGCCACCGTCGTCTCCACCGGGTCCATCGTGATGGCCTTCGGCTTTTCCGTCTTCGTGGGCATCTTCTTCGGCTTCTACCCCGCCTGGAAGGCTTCCCTCCTCAACCCCATAGAGGCCCTGCGGTACGAGTAAAAAAAGCTCCCTTCGAAGAGAAGGGAGCTTTTTCTCGACTTTGCCGGTTTCTGCGAGCCGACCATCGCAAACACCGGATTCTTCTTTTTCGCTAGTCACTACAACGGATTTTCCCATTTCAAAACATAATACTCTGTACCGATGAATCTTTCCGGTTCATGCCGTGCCGGTCAAATTCGCTCCGGCAGCGGGAGGAATCCGTCACCCGGTTCTCTTGCGCTCGAAGGTCTCCGGCGTAAGAACAGCCCCGACCAGCCCCGCCGCGGAAACCGCCAGGGGCAGAAGAAGGCTGTGCCGCCAGGCATCCACTGGGCCAAGCGCCGCAGCGCCGTCAAGAGCCCTGCCCATGGAGGATGTCAGCACCGCCACCGCAAGGAAGGCAACTGTGTTCATCACGGCGATGGACAGGCCCGTATGTTCCGGGGGGTTCAGTTCCTTCGCCACGGACCACGGAATAACCAGCGCTCCGGCGAAGAAACCGATGCCTCCGAGAAGGGCGGCAAGGCCGAGCCGTGGAAAGGGGTTGGGGAGAAAGACAAGGAGACCCCACAGGAAGCAGTGGGCGAGGGCAAAGAGGCAGAGAGGCTTCTTTCTGCTCCCCCACCGGTCCGAGAGTTTCCCGGCGGCTACGGCGCCTGCCATGACTCCTCCTGCCATGAGGGTCATGAGAGGCGCACCGTCAATCAGGTGAACGGCCCTCAGGTAGGAAATCCCCCATGTACCGGACAGGGCCAGGAAACATGCCTGGTTCGCGAGGTAGTTGAGAGTCACGGAATACATACCCGCCGAGGAGAATACCCCTCTGAGACCTTCCCCAAGCGTGGGGAAGGAAAAGGGGCGCCGTCCGCCCCGGGGGAGGACCAGGAAGCAGAGCAGGGAGAGCAGAAGGGAAACGACGCCGAGCAGGACGAAGGACCATCTCCAGGTCAGGGCGGCCACGAGCAGGGCAAGTGGCGCCTGGGCCGTCATTCCTCCCGCGTTGCCGATGAGGGACGTGATCCCCGAAAGGGTGGCGAAGCGCTCCCCTTCGAAGTTGTCCGCCAAGAACTTCATGGTGCAGACGAAAGCCCCCGCCACACCGGCCCCCATGAGGATTCTCCCTGCGAAGAGAAGGGAGAGGCTCCCCGCCGAGGCGAAGAGGATGGCTCCTGCTCCCGCCGTGGCCATCCCCCAGCCCACCGTGAGCCTGGGACCGGCGGAATCCGCCAGGATGCCCACAGGTACCTGCATCAGGGTATAGGCATAGAAAACCATGGAGGACATGAGGCCGAAGGCTCCGGCGGTCAGCCCGAATTCTCTCCCGAGAGGGGCTGCGAGCACCCCGGCGGAGAGGCGGAGAACATAGGCCATGTGAAAACACGCCGCCAGAAGCAGCCATCCCATCCGTCGCGCCAAAAACCTTCCCCCTTTCCCTGTTAATTTCAGGAACTCTATTCTAGAATATTTTCGGGAAAAGGGATACCTCGGAATATTCGGCCTTCAAAGGAGACCTCAGCCATGGCAGGAAAAGGGAAAAAGGAGCGCATTTCAGTGGAGGCGGATGCTTCCCCTCTCGGAATTTCCCTGGGGGCCCTTCTGGGAAAGAACACCCCGCCGAAGGAAGCCCCTCCGGGAAAGACACGCCCCGAAGCACCCGTTTCCTCCGGGGAAGGAAAACTGCCCGGGCGGGCCGTCCTTTCCAGGGAGACAAAGGGACGGGGAGGCAAGACCGTCACCCGGATTTCCTTTCGGGACGGGTCTCCGCCGGACACAGCGGCGCTTTTGAGGAGTCTCCGCGCGGCCTTGGGCTGCGGAGGAACCGTGGAGGGAAACGACATTCTGCTCCAGGGAGACCAGACGGTACGGGCAGGCGAGTGGTTCGCCGCCCGCAGGGTGAAGGTCACCCGCGGACAGTGACCCCTCCAGGAAAATTTGGTCCCGACAGGCCTTCCCCCTCCTGTGAGGGCATGGCTGCCCGCACGGAGAGCACCGATATCCTATAGTCCGCACTATGGGATCTCCATTGACATTTCGTACACCTCTCGTGCCCTGGAGAACGTTATCCGCGACGCGCATGACGGGAGCTTATCGTTAAGGTCTCGCTTCCGCTGAAACAGCCTGGGGAACTTCATCGGGACAACCTAAGAAACGGTGAATCGGTATTGCCTTTTTATAAGGAGGATTCCATGACCAAACTTCCACCCCTTTTCACGTCAGGCAACGAGGCCATCGCCGAAGGGGCGATTGCGGCGGGAGCCTCGTTTTACGCCGGATACCCCATCACCCCGTCGTCCGAAATCGCCGAAACAGCCGCCAGGCGGCTTCCTGAGACAGGGGGGATGTACGTCCAGATGGAGGACGAACTGTCGAGCATGGCGGCCATCGTGGGGGCGTCCGTCTCCGGGGCGAGGGCCTTCACCGCCACCAGCGGCCCTGGCTTTTCCCTGATGCAGGAGAACCTCGGCATGGCCGTCATGGGGGAGATCCCCTGCGTGGTGGTGAACGTCCAGCGGTCGGGCCCCTCCACCGGCATGGCCACGAAGCCCGCCCAGGGGGACGTGATGCAGGCCCGGTGGGGAACCCACGGGGACCACGGCATCATCACCCTTGCCCCTTCGTCGGTGCAGGACTGCTACGACTTCACGATTCGGGCCTTCTCCCTGGCCGACCGGTTCCGTACCCCGGTGATCCTGCTTGCCGACGCCGCGGTGGCGAAGCTGAAGGAAAACGTCCGCTTCCGCCCGCCGGAGCCCGAAGAAGCAGCCCAGCGCCCCCTCCCGGACTGTCCGCCCGAAGAGTACCGGCCCTTCGCCGTGGACCCGGAGGAGAAGGTCATCACTCCCCTTCCTCCCTTCGGGAGCGACTACATCTTCCGCATCACCGGCTCCATGCACGACGAAACGGGAGGGCAGGGAGCCTCCCCGGCGAACGCCGACAGGGTGATCCGCCATCTTGCGGGCAAGATCGAGAAAAACAGGGACGCCATCGTCCGGGTCAGGCGCTTCTTCCTCGACGATGCTGAATGGGCCGTCATCGCCTTCGGCTGCTCCGCCAGGTCCGCCCGGGCCGCCGTGAGGGAGGCCCGGAGACAGGGTATTCCCGCGGGACTCCTGGAACTCACCACCCTCTGGCCCTTCCCGGACGACGAAGTACGGGACGTGCTCTCACGGGTCAGGGGCGCCGCGGTGCCGGAGTTGAACCTTGGCCAGGCCGCAGGGGAAGTCCGGCGGCTCAACGATTTCGGCATTCCTGTCAGGGGGATCAGCCGGGTGGACGGCACCCTCATCCCCCCGGGGGATATTCTTTCCGCCATCAAGGAGGCCAGGTCATGACGGCCCGGAACTACAGGGAATACCTCGCGGAAAACCGGCTGCCCACCATCTGGTGCCCCGGGTGCGGCAACGGCATCGTCCTGAAGGCCGTCGCCGGGGCCTTTGCCGACCTCGGGCTGGACCGGAGGAAGACCGCCGCCGTCTCGGGCATCGGGTGCTGGGGATGGGCGGACGACTACCTCGCGGTGAATGCCTTCCACGGGACCCACGGACGGGCCCTCGCCTTCGCCACGGGGATCAAGCTCGCCAACCCGGAACTCACCGTGGTGGTCCTCATGGGCGACGGCGACGGCGCCACCATCGGGGGCAACCACCTGATCCACGCCGCAAGGAGGAACGTGGACCTCACGGCGGTGGTAGTGAACAACTACAACTACGGCATGACGGGAGGACAGTACTCGGGCACCACGCCCCGGGGAAGCATTACCTCCACATCGCCCCTGGGCCACGTGGAGGACCCTTTCGACCTCTGCGCCCTTGCGGCCGCGGCGGGGGCCTCCTTCGTCGCCCGGGGATCGGTGTGCGGTGGAGAAAACCTCCGGGACCTCATACGCCGGGGCCTGGAGCACAGGGGGTTCTCCTTCGTGGAGGCCGCCTCCGTCTGCCCGACCCATTTCGGCCGAAAGAACGGCCGCCGGACCCCGGCCGAGGCCTTCCGGTGGCTTCGGGACCATTCCGTATCCCGGGAAAGGGCCGCCGGACTGTCCGAAGAGGAGCTCCGCGGCAAGCAGATTCTCGGCTTTTTCGCCGATCGGCAGTCCGAGGATTACGGAACCAGGTACCGGAAAGCGGCTGAACACTTTCGGGGAGAGGGGGAATCGTCATGAACGGAAGAACGGAGATCGTGCTTTCGGGCGTGGGGGGCCAGGGGCTGGTCACCATCGGTGGCATCCTCGGGGAGGCGGCGGTGCTGGAGGGGCGGAACGCCTGCCTCTCGTCCTCCTACGGAACGGAAGCCCGGGGCACCTTCACGAAATCGGACGTGATCATCAGCGATGACGAGATAGACTTCATCGAGGCGGAAGAGCCGGGAACGGTCCTCTGCCTCGCCCAGGCGGCCTACGACCGGTACAGCCCCGTCCTCGGCCCTGAGGCGGTTCTGGTCTACGACAGCGACACGGTGACCCCGTCGGGAAAGGGTGCAGCCCGGGAAAAAGGCTATTCCATCTCGTCCCTCGCTGAACCGGGGATGGCCAACCTGGCGGCCCTGGGGCTCGTGGTCGCCCTGTCAGGCGCGGTCCGGGAGGAGTCGGCGGCGTCGGTGCTCAGGAAGAAGACGGTCTCGTCGTCTCCCCTCCGGAAGGGAAGCGAAGAGGCTTTCCGGAAGGGCTTCGCGGCAGCTTCGCTCTAGACAAAAACAACCGGCAGCTTTCAGTGGGAAGGAAGGAATCAGCTCCCCTTCTCCCTGCCGTGAATGGGGATGCACTGACCGCAGAAGGAGCATTCCCCCCCGCGGGAATGCTCCTTTCCGCTTTGCTCAGGATGACACCCCGGCTTTCCCCTCAGGACGGCGGCAAACGCAGGATCACGACAGGCTCATCCGGGGCTGTGCAGCGCACAGGATCTCCCGGCGGAAGGTCCCGCCGCAGAAGCGCCCCACCAGTTCTTCCAGTTCGCCGCAGATCGCTTCCACTTCGCTTTTCTCCACGGGAGGCAGACCGTCCACGTTGAACTCGACGGACTTCGTCTCCGGAAGGGTGAGGGTATGGTTCGCCTGGCGCCAGCTCCAGCGCCTCGTAAGCACCTTGTTCCCCTCGGCGAAGATGAACTCGCCTGGGAATGGATGCTCTTCCTCCGTCTCGCCGAAGGGGACGAACACTTCTTCCCCCGTGGCCGACCGGAGAGCGATGTCCTCCGTCACATCGTCCAGAGAGTGGCCCCCCGTGGGGACGAGATGGCGCAGGGACAGCACGTTACCGATATCCACCAGGGCGTTGATGGAGGGAAGTGCCTGCCCCTTTGCGACCCGCCGGGCCATGGCCTCGATGGAAGACCGGAATTCAGCGGGCTTCACGCCCGTTTTCCGGAAAGCCTCACGCCAGGACGCGATTCGGGGATGTTCCGCCGGGTTGCCCGTCCCGAGGATTTCCCTCAGGGACGCCTCGGCCTCCCGCAGCAGGGCGACCAGTTCGTCGGGGGAAGGGCCGTTCCGCACGTCCCGGGCCACGACCACCCCCCGGACATAGTCCGGGAAGGCAGAGAACACTTCGTCCGCTATGGTGTAAAAAATTTCTTTCATAAAAAGCCTTCCTCCTATCTGTCTGAATTGAGGGGCTTGGGGTGAACGTCGTCCGGGATGGCGCAGCGGTAGCCGGCGCCGTCCAGCCGGCGCCGGAGCTCCTCCTTCGCCCGTTCGATCAGGGACGGGTCGTCCAGGAGATCGGCTGCCGCAGCCGCCAGCACCTTGCCCGCGTGGAGCATCCCCTTGTGGGAGAGGGAGACCCCTCCCGCCGAGGTGACCTGCCAGGAATGACCTGGAGTGTGGTTCGGCCAGGCGGCCACCCAGACCTGCCCCGTGGGAACGTTCCAGCTCACGTCCCCCACGTCGGTGGAACCGGGGAGGACGAATTCGCTCTGCCCGTAGGGAAGGACCTCGTCGGCCAGGGGACGCTCCCGGAGCCGGCGGGCGGCTTCCTTCCCCGCCTTTCCGCCGGGGGCGGAATACTGGTCGAGGTCCTGGCTCCGCTCCGACGGGGCGATCCCTTCGAAGATCTTCCGGGCGAACTCCCGGTCCTCCTCAGAATAGGCCGGCACCCCGAGCTCGGTGAAATTCCTGTAGAGGACTTCTTCGAGGACATTGTTCTGAACCACGTTGGCGCAGGCCTTGATGAAGACGATCTCCAGTTCCGTCCCCGTCATGAGGGCTGCGCCTCCGGCGATGTTGTTCACCCGTTCGTAAATTTCCTGCACCTGGGGCGTCCGGGGAGCCCGCAGAAGGTAGAGCACTTCCGCCTTCGGCTGGACCACGTTGGGAGAAAACCCGCCGGAGTCGGTGATGGCGTAGTGCATCCGGGCCTCGGGCAGCACGTGCTCCCGGAGGTAGTTCACCCCGATGTTCATGAGCTCCACCGCGTCCAGGGCGCTCCGTCCGAGATGGGGGCAGGCCGCCGCGTGGGCGCTCACTCCCCGGAAACGGTAGGCTACCTGGAAGTTCGCCAGGGAGCTGAAGGGAAAGACGGCGTTCACCGACCCGGGATGCCACGTCAGGGCGGCATCCACGTCGTCGAAGACGCCTGCCCTGGCCATGAAGGCCTTTCCCGAGCCGCCCTCCTCGCCGGGGCAGCCGTAGTAGCGGACTGTGCCCCTCTTTCCCGAGGCTTTCAGGTAGTCCCGGAAGGCCGCCGCCGCCGCCAGCGCTCCGGCGCCGAGGTTGTTGTGGCCGCAGCCGTGGCCGTTGCCTCCCGGAACGAGGGGGTCCTTTTCCGTGGCCCCGTCCCGCTGGCTGAGCCCGGAGAGGGCATCGTACTCGCCGAGGAAGGCGATCACGGGGCTTCCCCGCCCCCAGGAACCGCAGAAGGCCGTCTCCAGCCCCGCCACAGGGCGCTCCACGGCGAACCCTTCCGCCTCCAGGGCTTCGCACAGGGCATCCGCCGACTTGAACTCGACGAAGGCAGTCTCGGCGTATTCCCATACCTTCCTGTCCACGGCGATGAAAAAGTTTCGTTTTTCTTCGATGACCCTTCCGAGATCCTCTTTTCGCATCATGTCCTCCTTAGGTACGGGTCTTTTTGAGCAACGCTTCTCTTTTGTAAACTTCTTCACTCCTATGGTATCATCCACCGTAAGCGGACACCAGTCCGCAGAGACGAAGGAGATGATGTCCGTGTTCGACGTAAAGAAGAAGGCACAGGAAATGAGCGACCGGATCATCCAGTGGAGGCGCGCTCTCCACGCCACCCCGGAAATAGGCTTCAACACCCCCGTTACTGAGAAATTCATCGTCGACGAACTCGAAAAAATGGGCGTGGACGAGATCCGCCA
>NZ_JAESIH010000007.1:13245-18911 GCF_016756745.1 Aminivibrio sp. | reverse complement strand
CTTCCCCTGATGATGTCCATACCCTAGATCCTCCCTTAGAGCGAGTCCGCGCCGCAGAGATAACCCCTGAGCGCGGTGGCGGCGGCGGTGGCGGGCGACGCGACGTAGATGTCCGCCCCGGGGCTTCCCATTCTTCCGGGGAAATTCCGGCTCGACGTGGTGACGCAGGTTTCCCCCTGCGCGAGGATGCCCTCGTGGGCGCCGAGACAGGGGCCGCAGCCGGGGGTGGAAAGCACGGCGCCGGCGTTCACCAGCGTTTCGATGTACCCGGCCAGGAGGGCGTCCTGGAAGATCCGCCTCGAGGCGGGAATGACCACGAACCTGATTCCCGGGGCGACCCGTTTTCCCTCCAGGATCTCCGCCGCGACCCGAATGTCGTTCAGCCGTCCGCCGGTGCAGGTGCCAAGGAACACCTGGTCCACGGGGATCCTCTCCCCCGGAATGGCGGAGACGGCGTCCACGCTCCCCGGAAGGGCGACCCGGGGAGACAGGGAGGAAACGTCGTACCGGACCACGGAGTCATACTCGTAGTCCTGATCGGTCGCGGGAATCTCCCCGCCTTTCCAGCCGAAACGGGAGAGGTATTCGAGGGTGATGCCGTCCGGGGCGATGTAGGCCGCCTTGGCCCCCATCTCCACAGCCATGTTGCACAGGACGAAGCGCTCCTCCTGGGGCATCGCCCGGACCGCGCCGCCGCTGAACTCCACCGCCTTGTAGATGGCGGCGTCCTGTCTGAGGTCGCCGATGGCGTGGAGAATCATGTCCTTGGCCATGACGCCCTTGGGAGGGGTACCCTCAAAGACGATGTTCATCACCCGGGGGACCTTGAACCAGAGCTTCCCGGTGATCAGGATGGTAGCCATGTCGGTGGCCCCCACGCCCGTCCCGAAGGCCCCCAGGGCACCCAGGGTGGTGGTATGGGAATCGGTCTCCACGACGAGGGCGCCGGGGCCGACCATGCCGCTCTCGGTCAGTACCTGATGGCAGACCCCCTCGCCGATGTCGAAGAGGTGCTGAATGCCCTGCTCCGCGCAGAATTCCCTCATTTTTTTGTGATTGTCCGCTGCCTTGATGGTGGGTGCTGGTGAATAGTGATCGAAGACGAAGGAGGTCTTTCCGGGGTGGCGGACCTTTTCTCCTCCCAGTTCGCGGAAGGATTTGATCACCTGGAGATAGAGGTCGTTGACCTCTGCCAGGTCCACGTCCGCAAGGACGATTTCCCCTGCCGATACCTGCGTCTTCCCGGAAGCCCGGGCGAGGATTTTTTCCAGAGCATGCATTCCGTTATCTCTCCTCATGTCGTAAAATCCGGTTCCAAAAGCCTTTCCCCGCGGGGGGATGACTGTGTCCGCCGTT
Source organism: Aminivibrio sp. (assembly GCF_016756745.1). NCBI lineage: Bacteria > Thermotogati > Synergistota > Synergistia > Synergistales > Aminobacteriaceae > Aminivibrio > Aminivibrio sp. The sequence goes on along the minus strand of NZ_JAESIH010000007.1, from coordinate 17,555 downwards.
TCTCCGGAATGATTTTCCGGGCCTTCGACCGGGTGAATCATGATGTAAGATTCGGCGAGGTGCTATAATGGGGTTGAAATGGTAAGTGGTCCTACCAGTTAAAACTTTTGAAAAGTATAGCATATTATCAGGCGGATGCAAGGGGGATGGAGAACCATGGCGCTCCAGCAGATCAAGAAGGTCATCGTCAGGGATGCGATCATCGAAAACGTCACCAGGTACATCAGGGACAACAATCTGCAGGTGGGGGACCGGATTCCCTCGGAGCGGACCCTGGCGGACGCCATGAAGGTGAGCCGGAGTTCCGTTCGGGAGGCCCTGAAGATTCTGGAGAGCAACGGCCTGCTGAAAATCCGCCACGGAGGGGGAGCGTTCCTTCTTTCCACCGCCGCCGTGCCGGTGGCGGAATACAACTCCGCCCAGAGGGATCACTTCGTCTTTCTGAGGCAGCTCATCCAGGCCCGGAGGATGATCGAGGAACGTGTGGTGGCCGAGGTGGTCCCCCATCTGACGGAATCGCAGATCCTTTCCCTCCGGCGGATGGAGGACGAACAGCTCGAGGCGGCGGAAAAAGGCCGTGCCGAGGAAGGATCCCGGTTCGAACTGCCCAACATGAATTTCGAGCTGGCCATCACCTCCCTGCTCGACAATCCCGTGATCTGGGAGATGCACAAGAGAGTGGAGGTCCAGTGGAAAAAGACGTTCCGCAGACTGTCCACCACCCCCTTCCCCGCAAGGGAGCGGTACAACCACCACATGGAGATCATCAGGACCATGGAGAGCGGCAGCGTGAAAGCGGCGGTAAAGGCCATGGCCTTCCACAACAGCATCCTGGCCGACTACATCGACGAGGAAATTCGGAAGCTGGATTTACGACGGGACGAAGGGTGCGGACAGGCACCGGAAGGTTCCGGGGCGGAACAGGCAGAGTGCACGATTATGAACGGAGGTGCCGGAAAATAATGCGGTTCATTTCGACGGAGGACGCTCCTCGGCCGGGGGGCCATTATTCCCAGGCTGTAGAGCACCAGGGCGTTGTGTACGTGGCGGGACAGCTTCCCATCGTCCCGGGGACGGGAGAGAAATGCCTCGGCACGGTGGAGGAACAGACGAAGAGGGCCCTCCTGAACCTGGAGGCCGTCCTGAAGGCATCGGGGAGCGGCAGGGACAGGGTGCTGCGGGTGACCGTCTACGTGTCGGACATTTCGCTCTGGGGCAGGGTGAACACGGTGTACGCCGAATTCTTCGGCGACCACAAGCCCGCGCGGACGGTGGTGCCGACGCGGGACCTGCACTACGGCTTCCTGGTGGAGATCGACGCCATTGCGGCGACGGCCTCCGGAAGAACGGAGGAGAAATGATCATGAAGGACCCGTACAGCGCCGTGGATACCCCTGCCCTCCTTGTGGACAGGCCCGTTTTGCTGCGCAACATAAAGGACATGCAAAACAGGGCGGACAGGGCGGGCATCGCCCTGAGACCCCATACGAAGACCCACAGGACCCCGGCGATCGCGGCCATGCAGGTGCAGGCCGGAGCAAAGGGAATCACCGTGGCCAAGGTAGGCGAGGCGGAGGTCATGGCCGCGAACGGCATGGATGACATCTTCATCGCCAACGAGATCTACGGCGAGCTGAAGTTCGCCCGGCTCCGGAACCTGGCCGCAAAAGTGCGGCTCAGCGTTGGGGTGGACAACCGGGAGCAAGTGACGGGCCTCTCCCGGTTCTTCAAGGGCGCAGCGGAACCGGCGGACGTTCTGATCGAGGTGGAAACGGGAGAGGTGAGGTCGGGCATGCTCCCCGGACCGGAGCTGGTGGTGCTTGCAAAATTCATTGCCGACACGCCGAACGTGCGGCTGAAGGGCATTTTTTCCCACGAGGGGCACACCTACGGCGCCAAAGACCGGGAACAGTGCGCCGCCTTTTTCCGGAAGGCCCAGGAGGATACCCTCGGGGCCGCGGAGATGATCCGGGCGGCAGGCATACCGGTAGGCACGGTGAGCATCGGCTCCACGCCGTCCCTTCTGGTCGGCGGGGAGATACTCCCCGGCGTGACGGAGATCCGTCCCGGAACTTACGTTCTGATGGACGCCGCCCAGGGCGCGGCGGTGGGGAGTTACGACACCTGCGCCGCCACTGTGCTGGCCACGGTGGTGAGCAAACCCACGGCGGACCGGGTGGTCCTGGATGCGGGGGTCAAGGCGCTGACGGCCTTCACCAGGGAAGGGGGGATCTGCGGCACTCCAGGCTACGGACTGCTGAAGGGCTTTGACGGTCTGAGGATCGGCAAGCTCTATGACGAGCACGGGCTTGTCTACGGCCGAGAAGCGAACAAGCGGATCTCCCTGGGAGACCGGGTGGAGATCATCCCCAACCACATCTGCCCCACCTGCAACCTCTACGACCGGATGTATCTCGTGGAGGACGGCCTGGTCGTAGACGAGTTGCCCATTCTCTGCAGGGGGAAGTCGCAGTAGGGCAAAGAATCAATGACAACGGTGCGATCCATCATCCCCAGCGGGGATGGCCTTGCCTGCCATCCTGAGGCCGGCTTTTTGGCCGAAGGATCTCGGTCTTCTTGTCATTCTGAGGGCGAAGCCCGAAGAATCTCGGTCTTGAGGGACAAGGGATCAACCCTGAGATCCTTCGGGCGTGGAGCCGCCCTCAGGATGACAAAAGCAGTTTGTCGTCCTGAGGCCGGCTTTTTGGCCGAAGGATCTCGTCCTTAAGAGACGAAGGAGTCCAACCCCGAGATCCTTCCCTCGCTATGCTCGGGATGCTTCGCGATCGCTTCGCTCAGGACGACAGAAAGGGTGTCATCCTGAGGCCGGCTTTTTGGCCGAAGGATCTCGCCCTTCTTGTCATTCTGAGGGCGAAGCCCGAAGAATCTCGGTCTTGAGGGACAAGGGATCAACCCTGAGATCCTTCCCTCGCCGTGCTCGGGATGCTTCGCGATCGTCGCTGGGCTCCTCAGGATGACAAGAGCAGTTTGTCGTCCTGAGGCCGGCTTTTTGGCCGAAGGACCTCGCCCTTGCCTCTAAGGGACGAAGGATCTCATCCTTGCCCCTAAGGGACGAAAGACCAAGACTGAGATCCTTCGGGCGTGGAGCCGCCCTCAGGATGACAACTGGCAGGGATGGAGGGTTATGTTCCCGTCTTCGACGCAACCCCGAGATCCTTCCCTCGCTATGCTCGGGATGCTGCGCGATCGCTTCGCTCAGGATGACAGAAAGGGTGTCATCCTGAGGCCGGCTTTTTGGCCGAAGGACCTCGCCCTTGCCTCTAAGGGCCGAAGGACCTCGCCCTTGCCTCTAAGGGACGAAGGATCTCATCCTTGCCCCTAAGGGACGAAAGACCAAGACTGAGATCCTTCGGGCGTGGAGCCGCCCTCAGGATGACAACTGGCAGGGATGGAGGGTTATGTTCCCGTCTTCGACGCAACCCCGAGATCCTTCCCTCGCTATGCTCGGGATGCTGCGCGATCGCTTCGCTCAGGATGACAGAAAGGGTGTCATCCTGAGGCCGGCTTTTTGGCCGAAGGATCTCGCCCTTCTTGTCATTCTGAGGGCAAAGCCCGAAGAATCTCGGTCTTAAGAGACGAAGGAGTCCAACCCTGAGATCCTTCCCTCGCCGTGCTCGGGATGCTTCGCGATCGTCGCTGGGCTCCTCAGGATGACAAGAGCAGTTTGTCGTCCTGAGGCCGGATTTTTGGCCGAAGGATCTCGCCCTTAAGAGACGAAGGAGTCCAACCCTGAGATCCTTCGGGCGTGGAGCCGCCCTCAGGATGACAAGAGCAGTTTGTCGTCCTGAGGCCGGATTTTTGGCCGAAGGACCTCGCCCTTAAGAGACGAAGGAGTCCAACCCTGAGATCCTTCGCTTCGCTCAGGATGACAAAAGCGAAATGCTTCCTTCGCCGTGCTCGGGCTGCTGCGCGATCGCTGCGCTCAGGATGACAGCCTCTTTTCTTAGCCCTCAACGAAGCGGATTCCCCCTCTGGCGAAGGCGGCGGAAATGGAGTATCATTACCCCGAAATCTTCGGGGCGGGGTGGAATTCCCCACCGGCGGTGAAGGACCTCCAGGTCCGCAGCCCGCGAGCCGAAAGGCTGATCCGGCGTGATTCCGGAGCCGACTGTGAGACGGACGAAACAAGGTGTCCGTGAAGTCAGGATGGAAGAAGATGGCGAGATCCGTTTTTTTGCCCCGGATGCCTGTGCGTCCGGGGCTTTTTTTTTCGGGAGGCGAAGTTACTCATGGAAGCGACAACCGTCAACTCAACCCGCCGCATGGTGTGGACCGCCCTTCTGTCCGCC
>NZ_JAESIH010000007.1:0-13145 GCF_016756745.1 Aminivibrio sp. | reverse complement strand
CCCTGGCCACGGTGCAGCTCTACAAGCGCATCAGCGCCCTCATCCGGTAAAAGCACCCCAACAAGGAAGACCACCAAAAGGACGGAAAAGGTTCCATCATCTTTCCATTCCCCCTGATCGGAGGTGGTCGGGAAGATGATGCGTTCCGTCGCTGCGCTTCTGTGGGTGCTGCGGCTGGGGCTTTCTTCCCAAATGGCTGAAGCGCACGGGAAAGACGTTCCCCCTGAAGAATCCCCCGGCGGTGCTGAAGATTCCCTCTCCCGGGACTCAGGATCGTCGCCCTCCGTATTCTTTTCCCTGCGAAAATGAAGCCGGAGAAATACCATCCCGGCGATCTCGTCCGGGCTTTTTTTTCTTGACAGAAAGGAAAAGTAGGGTACAATAGTGTCAACACGTTAAATGTCGACATTTACGGAAGGAAGGCGTTTGTTTCATGGCCCCGGCAAATCCGTTCCGCCCCAAGACTCTCGCCGAAGAAGTGGCATCCTACGTCCGGAAGGAGCTGCTCCTCTCCGATACGTATCCCCCCGGCTCCTTCATACGGGAGGAGGAACTCGCCTCAAAGCTCGGCATCAGCCGCGCTCCTGTCAGGGAAGGGCTCAAGATGCTGGAAGGGCTGGGACTCCTCCGCTCCATCCCCCAGAAGGGGTCCCTCGTGGTGGCCTTTTCCCCGGGGGAAATCGAAGAACTGTACGATATCCGCTACGCCCTCGAGGAGATTCTCTTCCGGGAGATCATCCGCAGGGGTACCTTTACCGGAGAACAGCAGGGAGCCCTGAAGAAAATCCTCTCCCGGATGAGGCTCCTCGGCTCTTCCGGTGACTCCCGCGAGGAAATTCTCCTCGAATTCAGCGGGCTGGATATGGAATTTCACCTCTCCCTGGCGGCCCTCGCCGGCAGGGAATGGACCCTGCGGCTCCTCAGAACGGTATACCACCAGATCCAGCACGCCCTTCTCCGTGACCTCGCCACGGAGTCGGACATGGAGGCCCTGGTGGCGGAACACGAAGAAATCCTCGGCGCCCTGCAGCGGGGGGACCTCGAGGAACTCAGAAAAGGACGCTTTTTCAGCTATTTTGAGCGCAGGCTGGATCCGAACAAGGGAAAAGTGCGCCCGGAACCTCACGAAACTCCGGGCGAAGAAGATCAAACCGGACAAAAGAAAGGAGAAAAAGCATGATGACACGAAAAGGAGCCCTCGAGGGACTTCGTGTTCTCGACCTCACCCGGGTGCTTGCCGGGCCCTTCTGCACCATGATGTTCGCCGATATGGGGGCGGAGATCATCAAGGTCGAACAGGCAGGCACCGGTGACGACACCCGCCAGATGGGACCGTTCAAGAACGGCGAAAGCGCCTATTACATGAACCTCAACAGGAACAAGAAAGGCATCACCCTGAACCTGAAGAACCCGAAGGGGAAGGCCATCTTCCTCGACCTGGTGAAACAGGTGGACGTGGTGATCGAGAACTTCCGTCCCGGGGTCATGGAAAAGCTCGGCCTCGGCTACGAGGATCTGAAAAAAGTCAACCCGGCAATCATCTACGCCGCCATTTCCGGTTTCGGTCACACGGGCCGCTACAACCAGCGTCCCGGTTACGACATCATCTCCCAGGCCATGAGCGGTCTCATGAGCACCACCGGCTGGCCGGGGGGCGAACCCACCCGCACCGGCACCGCCATGGGGGACGTTCTCGGGGGCCTTTCCTGCGCCATCGGCATCCTTGCGGCGGTGTTCAACAAGATCCAGACCGGTGAGGGGCAGAAGGTGGACGTAGCCCTGGTGGACTCGGCGGTGGCCAGTCTCGAGATCATCAACATGATCTACCTGGTGGAAGGCCGAATCCCCCAGCGCATCGGCAACCGGTACGAATCCACCTACCCCTACGACTCCTTCCGGGGCTCCGACGGCAGTCTGGTCATCGGCGCCGGGAACGACAAGCTCTGGGTCAGTCTTTGCAAGGTCATGGGAAAACCGGAACTTGCCGAAGACCCCCGGTATCTTCGCGTTCCCGACCGCGTGGCCAGGCACGAGGAAATAAAAGCCATCGTGGAGGAATGGTCCACCAAGCTCACGGTGGACGAGATCTACGAAAAGGTCAACAATGCGGGCATTCCCTGCGCTCCCATCTACAACATCGAGCAGGTGGTCAATGACCCCCACATCGCCGAGGACCGCGAGATGTTCGTGGAGATGGACCATCCCATTGCGGGCAAACTGAAGGTGACGGGAAGCCACATCAAGCTCTCCGGCACTCCATCGGGCCTGCGTACCCCCTCCCCGACCCTCGGCCAGCACAACGGGGAAGTGCTCGGGGAACTGCTCGGAATGACCGAAGACGATCTGAAGGTCCTCCGGGAAGAGGGGGCGATCTGACATGGCCTTCCTGACCCTCCCCGACAAGGTCGAAATCATGGAGGTCTGCCCCCGGGACGGCTTCCAGAGCGTGAAAGAGTTCATCCCCACGGAGCACAAGGTGGCCATCATCGACGGCCTGGCGGGAACGGGCATCTCCTCCATGGAAGTGACCTCCTTCGTCAGCCCGAAGGCCATTCCCCAGATGGCCGACGCCGCCGACGTTCTGGCTGAATTCAAAAAAAAGTGGAAGGGAAAGGTCACCTCCATCGCCCTCATTCCGAACCTCCGGGGGGCCGAAGGTGCCATGGCCTCCGGCGTGGACTGGATGAACTTCGTCATATCCGCCAGCGAGGCCCACAACCAGGCGAATACGAAACGAACTGTGGACGAATCGATAGCGGAGATGGAAAAGGTCGCCGCCCTGAAGGGATCCACGAAGCTGCGGGTTTCCGTGGCCACCGCCTTCGCCTGCCCCTTCGCCGGACCGGTCGCGCCTGAGAAAGTCGTCCGGGTCATCGACAGGGCCCTTGAGGCCGGGGCGGACGGCATCACCATGGCCGACACCATCGGAACCGCAGACCCGAAATACCTGACATCCACCCTCTCGGTCATCCGGGAGAAATACGGCGACTACCCCTTCACCCTTCATCTTCACGACACTTACGGCATGGCCCTGGCAAACATGGTCGCCGCCATGGGACTCGGCATCGCGTCCTTCGACGCGGCCGCCGGCGGACTGGGCGGGTGCCCCTTCGCACCGGGAGCGGCGGGAAACGCCGCCACCGAGGATATGGTCAACATGGCGGAGCGCATGGGGATTTCCACGGGCATCGACATTCTCAAGGTGCTTTCCGTGGTGCGGACCATGGAATCGGTCTACGGTCTGAAGATCAACAGCCACCTGGCGGCGACGAAAATGGGCCGGGACGGCGGCGAGGGATGCTGTTCCCAAGAAGCTGACAATTAGCCGAAGAGCCTGGAAATCTTCGGCTTGGGGTTGCATTATGCAGGCTGTGTATTATATTATCTAAAAGGGAAAAAAACCGTGCCCCTTCCGTAGAAGGGGCACGGTTTTTTTCAAAAGGGAGGTCGGGAAATGAAGGAACAGGTCTGGAAGCTCGCGGACGAAGTGAAGGATTTTGTGGTCGAGGCACGGCACCGCATTCATGAGAACCCGGAGCTCGGATTCAGGGAATTCGAGACTACGGCGTTCGTCAAAAGGGAACTGGAGGCCGCCGGGATCGAAGTGGTTCCTCTGGACATGGAAACCGGCGTGCTCGGCATCATCCGGGGAACGGCGGAATGGAAGGGACGGGGGAACCCCCTCGTGGCGGGACTGCGGGCCGACATGGACGCTCTCCCCATAGAAGAAGCCACCGGCGTTCCCTACTCTTCGAAAAACAGCGGCGTCATGCACGCCTGTGGCCACGACGGCCACACGGCCATCCTGCTGGGAACGGCAAAGGTACTGCAGAAAGCCCGCGACTCCTTCGCCGGGACGGTGAAGCTCATCTTCCAGCCTGCGGAAGAAACACTCTACGGCGCGGACAAGATGATCGCCTGCGGCATCCTGGACAACCCGAAGGTGGACCATGTGGCCGCCCTTCACGGCGGCGTCGAGGTCCCCATCGGCTCTGTGGGCGTCTACGCGGGCCCCTTCATGGCATCGGGCGACATTTTCAAAGTGAAGTTCGTCGGCAAGGGAACCCACGGCGCCTACCCCCACAGGGGAAGCGACGCCCTGGCCGCGGCAGCCCAGGCGGTCATCAGCCTCCAGATGATCCTCGCCCGGGAGATCGAGGCCAACGACCGGGCCGTCCTGTCCGTCTGCCAGATCCACGGCGGCAGCGCCTTCAACATCGTGCCCCAGGAAGTAGAGATCGGCGGCACAGTCCGCTGCTTCTCCCCCGACGTCCGCCGGAAGATCCGTGACCGGCTCGTGTCCATCTGCACCCACGTGGCGGCGTCCTACCGGTGCGAGGCGGTCTGCGACTACCAGTTCGGCATTCCTCCCGTAGTCAACGACGCCGAAGAGACGGAGCGCATCGCCCGGGCGGCGGCGGACGTCGGGGGCGAGGACAGGGTCGTTCGCCTCGCCGCCCCCATGATGGGCTCGGAGGATTTCGCCTACTTCATCCAGAGAGTCCCTGCCGGGGCCATCTTCCGTCTCGGCGTGGGAGGAGAGATTCCGGTGTCCCTCCACAACCCGGGCTTCAACTTCCCCGACGAGGCCCTGCCCCTTGGTGTGGCGGTCTTCGTCCGGTATATTTTCGACCTTCTCGCCCCCGAAGGGGCGACATCCTACACAGCGTAAAGGAGAGAGAGCAATGGCGGAAGCAGTACAGAAAAAGAGCAGGGTACCCCACGTATTCGCGCTGATGTTCATCATCACCGTCCTCATGGCGGTGCTGACGTGGCTCATTCCGGCAGGACAGTACGAGCGGGTGAAGGAGGGAGCCCGGACCGTCGTCGTAGCCAACTCGTTCAAAGTCGTGGACGCAAACCCCCAGGGCCTCTGGGAGATTTTCAACTCCGTGGTGAAAGGCTGGGTCCAGTCCGCATCCATGATCTTCATGGTCTTCTTCGTAGGCGGAGCCATCAGGATCCTTGAGGAGACGGGCACCATCCGGGTGGGCATGAACCGCATCGTTCACAAGCTGAAGGGCAAGGAGATCTGGGCTGTGGCCATCATCATGCTCCTCATGTCCATCGGCGGCGCCACAGGCGTCTTCGCCAACCCAGTGGTGGCCCTCATCCCTCTGGGCATTCTCCTGGCGAAGGGTCTGGGCTACGACAGCGTGGTGGGTTTCGCCATGATCTACCTCGGCTCCTATGCCGGCTTCAACGTGGGCTGGGGCAACGTCTTCACCGTGGGCATCGCCCACAGCATAGCCGAGCTTCCGATGTTCTCCGGCTTCGGCGTCCGGGTGTTCTTCCACATCGTGAACCTGCTGCTCACCTTCGGCTTCGTTTATCTCTACATCCGGAAGATCAATGCCGACCCCACCAAGAGCCTTGTCTACTCCGCCGAGGAGGCGGCCCGGCAGACCAACCATTTCGAAGAGCACGAGTCCATGGACCTCCGGCACATGATCTGCACCGCCATCGTGGTCATCTCATTCGGAGCCATCATCTACGGCTCCCTGCAGCTCAAGTGGGGCATCGACCATTATTCCACGGTCTTCTTCATGATGGCCGTCTCCTGCGGTCTCATCGGCGGGCTCGGCTTCAACGGAACCGCCCAGGCCTTCGTCAAGGGATGCGCCTCCATGGCCTACGCCGCCCTCGTCATCGGCATGGCCCGTGCCATCTCCGTGATCATGACCGACGGCAAAATCATCGACACGGTGGTTTACTACCTCTCTCTGCCTATTTCCAAGTACGGTCCGGTTATCGGCGCGAACCTCATGTTCTTCGCCAACATCGTCATCAACTTCTTCATTCCCTCCGGCTCCGGACAGGCGGTCACCGTCATGCCCATCATGGTGCCCCTGGCCGACCTCACGGGAATCACCCGGCAGGTGGCCGTCCAGGCCTTCCAGTTCGGCGACGGCTTCACCAACTGCTTCATCCCCACGGCGAGCGTGGTCATGGGGTGCCTGGGCATAGCGGGCATCGCCTACGAGAAGTACGTCAAGTGGATATTCCCCCTTATCGCCATCCAGGTCGTGCTGGCCATGGTCGCCCTCACGGTGCTCCAGACCATCGGCTGGTCCTAGACGAGACAAACCGCTCACCGACAACAGCGCCTCCTTTCAGGAGGAGGCGCTGTTTCAACGATGCAAAAAACAACCTTTCGTGATACCCTACTCGTACCATACCGTCATAAAGGAGGCCTGTTCTTCGTGAAGACCTACGAACCCTTCAGAATCAAGGATCTCGAACTGAAAAACCGGATCGTCATGCCCCCCATGTGCATGTACAGCGCTCCGGATTCCGCTCCGGTCGATTTTCACTTCCTGCACTACGGCGCCCGCGCCCTCGGAGGCGCAGGGCTCATCATCGTGGAAGCCACGGGGATCGTCCCGGAGGGACGCATCTCGGACAACTGCCTCGGTCTCTGGAGCGACGACCAGGTCGCCCCTTTCGCCCGCCTGGTGGACCATGTTCACAGTCTCGGGGCCAAAATCGGCATCCAGCTCAACCACGCGGGCCGGAAGTGCGAGGCTGCGGCAGAGAAAATTTTCGCCCCCAGCGCATTGAACTACAGCGACGACGGGAAATACCCCGATCCCGTCGAAATGACCCATGACGACATCGCCTTCGTTACGGAAGCATTCGCATCAGCAGCGGGGAGGGCCCTGAAGGCGGGGTTCGACGTGGTGGAGATCCACGGCGCCCACGGCTACCTCGTCAACCAGTTCCTCTCCCCCCTGAGCAACAAACGGCATGACGGCTACGGCGTGACCTTCGAGGGCCGTTCCCGGTTCCTCCAGGAGGTCGTCCGGGCTGTCCGGACTCAATGGCCTGCGGAAAAGCCCCTGTTCCTCCGGGTCTCCGCCGAGGATTACGTTGAAGGGGGCATGACCCCCACGGAGATGGCCCGCGTCATCGACCGGGTGACCCGGGACGTGGACGTGGTCCACGTCAGCTCCGGCGGGGTGATGCCCGTTCCTCCCCCCGTTTTTCCCGGGTACCAGATTCCCTTTTCAGAGATGATCAAGACAGCCTGCAACGTTCCCACCATCGCCGTGGGCCTTATCACCACGCTGGAGATGGTGGAGGAAGCCCTCTGCAATCACCGGGCGGATCTGGTGGCCCTCGGCCGGGAACTCCTCAGGAACCCCTTCTTCCCCCTTCTTGAAGCCCGGAAGCGGGGAATCGAGCTGCCCTGGCCCGAACAGTACAAACGGGCGTTCAGCTGATCATTTTCACGAGATGAAAAAAACGCAGGGCCGCCTTGAAATGGCCCTGCGTTTTTTTAAAAACAAAGATTTCGGAGATTATAGTCCCTTTTTCTCCATGAGCACGAAGGACAAGAGGAAGACCACGGAGACTCCGGCGATGACGATCCAGTGGTTGACGCCGAGAAGCTGGGGAAGGGTGATCTTTCCGTAGTCATGCATCTTCAGCAGGGTATCCTGCAGGTAGGGGAACATCTCGGCATAGAGGGCCGCTCCGACGAGAGCGCCGAGGATGCCCCAGAAGGCATCGGTCCGCCCCTCTCCGAGGGCACCGATGGACGTTCCCGGGCAGTAGCCCAGAAGGGCCCAGCCGACTCCGAAGAGGATACCTCCCGTGATGGTTCCGCCCAGGATGGTGGGCTTTATGGAAAGCACCGCCAGTCCCTGGTCGTAGAGGAAGTACGTCCCGATCATGCCCACGATGATGGCGGACATCATGAACTTGAGGATGGTGAAGTCCTGGAAGCGGAGGGCGGCAAGCTGTTTGTCGTAGCGAAGCACCTTCGCCCTCTGAAGGAGGACGCCGAACACCATTCCGGTGACCAGGCCGAAACGGAGCTCGAGGTCGATGGCGTTGGCTATGCCCTTGAGGGAGACGAGAATTTCATTCAGATGGACGACGATCTGGTCAAGATCCATTCTGCTCGCCTCCTCCATAAATCATTCTGGCCACGACGGCCCCTGCCGCGAAAAAGCACAAGAGGGCCAAAAATCCGCTGGCAGCAAGCTGCATGGTTCCGCCCAGCCCGTGACCGCTTGGGCATCCATCGGCCAGTCGGGCGCCGAACATGGACACCGCACCGCCGAGAAAGGCCACCACGCCCCTGGACACGCCACTTTCGCCGAAATGCCTCTTCCACATGTCCGGCACGGCCTGGAACTTGAAATCGCCGAACAGGGTGGCCGAAAGCAGGGCGCCGATGAAAATGCCGATAAGAAACATCATCTGCCAGTCCATCTTTGCGGCGTTCTTCACCAGGTATTCAAGTGTCGCCGCCCGCTCCGGAATGACCTTCTCCTCCACGAAGGCCGCAGCCCTCACGAAGGATGTGGATGCGCCGAAAAACTTTCCCGTATAGTAGGTCGACCATACGGAAAGCAGTCCGGCCAGTCCGCCGAGAAGATAAGGATTCCATCCTTCCTGCGTTTTGCTCACACCCATCCCTCCTTTTCTGATAAAAAATCAAAATTTGCCTCGCTATGGTATTACTAAAGCGAAGCTCAGTCAATAACAGAAAAAAGCCCCTTCTTTTCCGCCGGAGTCACTTCATTTCCGGCAGGGGACGGACGGAAACGCATCCCTTCCGCAGTTCGGCGATGGCTTCCACGGCGGCTTCGGCTGCGGACGTCGTCGTCGTATACGGAATTTTCCTGCGGACCGCCTCGATGCGCATCTCCCGTCCGCCGGAAAGGCTGCGGGATCCGAAGGGCGTGTTGATGAGCAGCTGGATCTTTCCCGCCCTCATGTGGTCCACCACATTCGGCCTCCCCTCGTGGACCTTGAGGACCACTTCGGGAAAGAGCCCCCTGTCGAAGAGATACCTGGCGGTCCCCCTGGTGGCCGCGAGGGAGAAGCCGAGGTCCGCCAGCTTCTTCGCCGCCGGGAAAATGGTGGCCTTGTCGAAATCGTTCACCGAAATGAAGACCGTTCCCCGTACGGGGAGCATGGTCCCCCCCGCCGCCTGGCTTTTGGCGAAGGCTTCTCCCACCGAGGATCCCGTCCCCATGACTTCGCCGGTGGAGCGCATTTCGGGCCCGAGGACCGGGTCCACCGAGGCGAAACGGTCAAAGGAGAATACCGCCTCCTTCACCGCCCATTCCGTGAGGCACCGACCCTCTCCGTACCCGTCCTTCGTGAGCCCCTGGGTCTCAAGGTCTTCCCCCTGCCAGAGCCGGACGGCAGCTTTCACCAGGTTGACGCCGCCGGCCTTGGAAAGAAAGGGGACTGTCCGGGATGCCCTGGGATTGACCTCAAGAATGTACAGTTCTCCGTCTTTCGCCGCGAACTGAATATTGAGAAACCCCTTCACGCAGGTCTCCCTCGCGATTCGTACCGCCGCTTCCGTCATCTCCCGGTGCAGTTCCGGGGTGCATTTATAGGCCGGAAAGACACAGGCGCTGTCCCCGGAATGAATTCCCGCCGCCTCTATGTGTTCCGGGACGCCTGCCACGTACACGTTTCGCCCGTCACTGAGGGCGTCCAGGTCATATTCGAAGGCATCCTCAAGAAAACGGTCCACCAGCAGCCGGTGACCCCGGTCCAGGGGCAGCCCCCTGGAAAGATAACTTTCCAGTTCCTCCCCGGTGTGGGCAATGAACATGTTCTTTCCTCCCAGGACATAGGAGGGGCGCAAAAGGACGGGAAAACCGATTTCGGCGGCCGCTCCGGCCACTTCTTCGGGTGATGCCGCCATCCTGCTCTCGGGCTGGCGGAGGCCGAGGCGCTTCAGAAGGGCGGAAAACTTCCCCCTGTCCTCCGCCTCGTCGATGCCCGCCAGAGAGGTTCCCACGATGCGGGCTCCCCATTTCTCAAGGTCTCCCGCCAGATTGAGGGGCGTCTGGCCTCCGAGCTGTACCAGGACATCCCGGATCCCCTCCTTCGCCAGGACGGCCTTCACGTGCTCCGCCGCGAGAGGTTCCAGATACAGCCGGTCGGAAACGTTATAGTCCGTGGAGACGGTCTCGGGGTTCGAGTTGATGATCACCGTCCTCCGCCCCAGTTCCTTCCATGCGAGGGACGCCAGGGTGCAGCAGGTGTCGAACTCCAGCCCCTGGCCGATCCGGTTGGGCCCTGAAGCCAGGATGGCGACGCCCGTTTCTCCCGTGGGTTCCCCCTCGTCGATTTCACCCCAGGTGGAATAGAAATAGGGGGTGGCCGCCGCGAATTCCCCCGCGCATGTATCCACGAAATGGAAGCAGGGCTCGATGCCCCTGTCCTTCCGGAAGGCCTCGACTGCCTCTTCGCTCATGGAGGAAAGAGCGGCAACCCGTTTGTCCGAGAGGCCGAACCGCTTGGCTTCCAGGAGGAGTCCTTCCGTCAGCGGCCCGTCGGCAATCTTCTCTTCCAGCTCCGCCTGGTCGGCCATCTGGGAGAGGAACCAGGGATCGTAGGCCGTTTTTTCCGCCATAGCCTTCAGGGACCGCCGTCCTTCCCGCTTCAGCACCGTGTAGGCGGCAAAGATCTTTTTCGGGTGGGGTGTCGTCAGCATCGCATCGAGACCGTCGTACCCCATGGTGAGCTCGTGAATCCCGTCGTAACCCTGCTCCGATGCCCTGGCGGCCTTGTTGGCGGCTTCCATGAAGGTGCGCCCGAGGGCGAGGGATTCCCCTACGGACTTCATCTGGGTCCCGAGCAGGTCGTATTCCGCCGGGAACTTGTCCGTCTCGAACCTGGGAAACTTTACGGCCACGTAATCCAGCGCGGGCTCGAAGCAGCCGGTGGTTTCGCCGGTAATCTCGTTGGGAATCTCGTCGAGGGTGTACCCCGCGGCCAGCCTGGCGGCAGCCCGGGCGATGGGAAACCCCGTGGCCTTGGACGCCATGGCCGACGAGCGGCTCACCCGGGGGTTCATCTCGATCACCGTCATCCTTCCCGTGGACGGCTGCACGGCAAACTGTACGTTGGATCCTCCGCAGTCCACCCCCACGGCCCGGAGGACGTCTATGGCGGCGGTCCGCATCTTCTGGTACTCCCTGTCGCTCAGGGTCTGTATGGGAGCCACGGTGATGCTGTCGCCGGTATGGACCCCCATGGGGTCGATATTCTCGATGGAGCAGATCACCACGGCATTGTCCTTTCTGTCCCGCATGACCTCCATCTCGAACTCTTTCCATCCCAGGAGGGATTCTTCCACGAGAGCGGACTTCACGGGGCTCTCCAGGAGCGCCCGCTCGACCTGGGTCCTGAGCAGGCCCCTTGTGGATGCGACGGCCCCGCCCACGCCCCCGAGGGTGAAGGAGGGGCGGATCACCACCGGCAGGCCGGTCCGGGCCGCAAAGTCTTCGGCCTCCTCCACCGAACGGACGAGAACAGATTTCGGGACGTCAAGACCGATATCCTCCATGGCTTTCTTGAACCGTCCCCGGTCCTCGGCCAGCCGGATGGATTCCGCCGAGGCGCCGATGACCTCCACTCCCCATTTTTCCAGGATGGCCGCATCGTCCAGCTCCAGGAGAAGATTCAGGGCCGTCTGCCCCCCCATGGTGGGCAGGACGGCATCGGGGCGTTCCTTCCGTATGATCTCCTCCACGTAGGGAACCTTGAGGGGCTCGATATAAATCGTGTCGGCGATTCCCGGCGTGGTCATCATCGTGGCCGGGTTGGGGTTCACAACCACGACCCCATACCCTTCTTCCTTGAGGGCCTTTGCCGCCTGGACACCGGAATAGTCGAACTCGCAGGCCTGCCCGATGACGATGGCCCCCGACCCCAGTAGGAGGATTTTTTTCAGATCTTTGCGGGCGGGCATGAGGGCGTCTCCTTTTTCGCGGCAAAAGCGGCGGCTGAATGCACGAACTCGTCGAAGATCCACAGGGAGTCCCGGGGGCCGGGCGCGCCCTCCGGATGGAACTGGCAGGAGAGCACTGACAGGGCGTCATGGCAGAGCCCCTCCACCGTTCCGTCGTTGGCGTTGCGGAACCGGATTTCCACCCCGGGGGGAAGGGAGGTACCGTCCACTTCGAAACCGTGGTTCTGGCTGGTCACCTGGACCTGTCCCGTTCGTTCGTCCCTGACGGGATGATTGCACCCGTGGTGGCCGAACTTCATTTTTTTCGTGGTTCCGCCCAGGGCATGGGCGATCACCTGGTGCCCCAGGCAGATGCCGAAGACCGGAATGCACCCCAGGAGCGTCCGGATGACATCCGCAAGGGACGTCAGGACGGCCGGGTCACCCGGCCCGTTGGAAAAGAGAACCCCGTCGGGGGAGGAACTGAGGATGTCCTCCGCCGAGGCTGTCCATGGATACACCGTTGTAGAGACTCCCCGGAGGGAGAGTTCCCTGAGGATGTTCCCCTTCACACCGCAGTCCACCACCGCGAAATGGAGAGTTCCCCGTGCCCCGGAATGTTTCTCCGTCCTGGTTCCCACCGACGGGAGGAGGTTCCGCCCCGCCATGGACGGCACACTTCCCAGGTACGCGAGAACATGGCTCATTTCCTCTCCGGACAGGGTGTTCCCCGCCGAACTCACTATGACG
The DNA here is from genome assembly GCF_016756745.1 of Aminivibrio sp. Taxonomy (NCBI): domain Bacteria; kingdom Thermotogati; phylum Synergistota; class Synergistia; order Synergistales; family Aminobacteriaceae; genus Aminivibrio; species Aminivibrio sp. The sequence goes on along the minus strand of NZ_JAESIH010000007.1, from coordinate 685 downwards.
CCGGCGCAGCTCCCCCTGGTCCGAAGCCGAAGGGTCAGGGCCCTGGTGTCCACCCCCTGAATCCCCGGCACGCCGTGCTTTTTGAGAAATTCGTGGAGCGTCGTCCTTCCCCCGGGCACGGGACCGGAGTGCAGGGACCGCACCACCAGCCCCGAAAGCTTGATTTCCGGCATGGAGGACTCGTCGGGACCGCGCTCCGACCATTCGTCCAGGCATCCGTAATTTCCCGCGTGGGGGCAGGTGAGCGCCACGATCTGGCCGGTATAGGACGGGTCGGTCAGCATCTCGTGATACCCGCCCATGGCCGTGTTGAAAACCACTTCACCCGCCGCGCCTTCCGCCCCGGGAACGAGCTCTGATGCCCGGGGAGACCTGCTCCCGAAAGATGCGCCGCCAAAACATTCCCCGTCACCCAGTACAAGAAAACAGTCCTTCATTTCAGATCGATCGTCCTTCCCGCCGACATAAATAAATTAAATTACATAAACATCAATCAAATAAACTTTAGTTGATCATACGGTACAGGAGGAAACGAAATTTGTCAATCCGGAAAGAAGTCCCTAAATCCGCAGGTTCGTTCCCCAAGAGAAGAGACAGGTCCCCGGACGGGGAAGTGAACCCTTTTCGTTTCCCCGTCCCTATGGTTTTTTCTCCTTTTCAGGCGGTTGAAGCTCTTTTTCCCGTT
>NZ_JAESIH010000006.1 GCF_016756745.1 Aminivibrio sp. | reverse complement strand
CAGCATAGTTCGACGTGGCCAGACACTTCGTGATCGCCGCCGTCAACGTCGTCTTCCCGTGGTCAATGTGACCGATGGTTCCGATGTTCAAATGCGGCTTGGACCTCTCAAATTTCTCCTTCGCCATTGTGATTCCCTCCTCAGAAATTTAACTTGTGTAATGTGCGTCCGTAATTTGCGTCAGCCACGCAGAACCTTCTCGGCAACCTCACCGGACACCGGCTCGTAATGATGGAACTGCATAGAGTAGGTTGCCCGGCCGGATGTTTTGCTTCGAAGATCCGTGGCGTACCCGAACATTTCGGCAAGAGGCACGAAGCCCCGGACGACCCTTGTGTTCACCCTTGTGTCCATGCCTTCGATCCGGCCTCTCCGCGAAGAGAGATCGCCGATGACATCGCCGATATAGTCCTCGGGAGTCACCACTTCAACTGCCATGATGGGCTCCATGAGAACGGGCCCCGCCTTTCTCATGGCCTCCTTGAAGCCCATGGAGGCGGCAATTTTGAATGCCATTTCGGAGCTGTCCACTTCGTGGTAGCTTCCGTCCACAAGGGCCACCTTCACGCCTATGACGGGGTATCCGCCCAGGACGCCGTTGTTGATGGCTTCTTCAAGCCCCTTCTGAACGGCGGCGATATATTCCTTCGGCACTGCCCCTCCCACGATTCTGTCCTCGAATTCGAAGCCCACTCCCTCGGGCAGGGGCTCCATCTCGAAGACCACGTGGCCGTACTGACCGCGGCCGCCGGACTGACGGATATACTTGCCCTCGGCCCTGGAGGAATTCTTCACCGCTTCCCGGTACGCGACCTGGGGACGGCCGACCTTTACATCCACGCCGAACTCCCTCTTGAGGCGGTCGACGATGATTTCGAGGTGAAGCTCTCCCATGCCGGAGATGATGGTCTGGGAAGTTTCCTCGTCGGTCTTCACCTTGAAGGTGGGGTCTTCCTCCGCAAGGGCGACGAGGCCCTTGGTGAGCTTCAGCTTGTCGTTTTTCGTGGCAGGCTCCACGGAAAGAGAAATGACGGGCTCCGGAAACACGAGGTTCTCAAGCACCACGGGACTCCCCTCCTCGCAGAGGGTGTCGCCGGTCCTGGTGGCCTTGAGCCCGGGCAGAGCGACGATCATGCCGGCTTCGGCATCTTCGAGTTCTTCCCGTTTGTTCGCATGCATCCGAAGGATGCGGCCTACCCGCTCCCTGCTGTTGTTCGTGGCGTTAAAGACGGTGGAGCCCTTGGTCAGTTTGCCTGAATATACCCTGGTGAAGACGAGCCGGCCCACGAAGGGGTCGACCATGATCTTGAAGGCGAGGGCGGTAAAAGGTTCGGCAAGACTGCTGGCCCGGGTGACCTCTTCAAGGGTGTCGGGGTTCGTTCCGATCACCGGAGGAAGGTCCACAGGGCTCGGGAGGTAGTCCACCACGGCATTCAGAAGCATCTGGACTCCCTTGTTCTTGAAAGCGGAGCCGCAGATGACGGGAACGATCTGCAGACCGATGGTGCCGGTCCTGAGCGCCCTTTTGATCAGTTCCGCTGAGACATCCTGCCCGTCGAGATAAAGGCCCATGATCTCCTCGTCGTAATCGGCGAGAATTTCGATCATGGCGTCCCTGGCCGCTTTCGCTTCTTCCACCATGGAGGAAGGTACGGGCACCACATGGGGATCGGTGCCGAGGTCGTCGGTATACTGAATACCCCGGAACTCCACAAGGTCCACCATACCGGTGAAGCTCTCTTCGATGCCGATGGGAAGCTGTATGGGAACAGGCCTGGCTCCAAGCTTCTCCTTGATACCCCGGACGACGTTATCAAAATCGGCTCCGATGCGGTCCATCTTGTTCACGAAGGCGATTCTGGGAACATGATACTTGTCCGCCTGGCGCCAGACGGTCTCCGACTGGGGCTCGACGCCCCCGACGGCGCAGAATACCGCGACCGCTCCGTCGAGAACCCTCATGGACCTCTCGACTTCCACGGTGAAATCCACGTGGCCGGGCGTATCAATTATATTGATAAAATGATCTCCCCAAACGCACGTAGTAGCCGCGGAGGTAATGGTTATCCCCCGCTCCTTCTCCTGCTCCATCCAGTCCATGGTGGCCGCGCCTTCATGGGTTTCGCCCATTTTGTAGTTCTTTCCGGTGTAGAAAAGAATCCGCTCGGTGGTGGTCGTCTTGCCCGCGTCGATGTGGGCGGCGATCCCGATATTCCGTATCCTTTTCATATCAAGTGTCTGCATAGCTACCACCAAGCCTCGTTTCCATCAGTTTGCAGCATGTAAATTCCTTGCTTCCCCGCTACCAGCGGTAGTGGGCGAACGCGCGGTTTGCCTCCGCCATCTTGTGGGTGTCTTCCTTTTTCTTTATGGAGCTGCCCTCACCCTTGTAGGCATCCATAAATTCTCTCGCAAGCCGTTCGGCCATGGGCATACCCTTCTTGGCCCTGGAATAGTTGAGCATCCAGCGGATGCAGAGGATCTGGGCGCGCTCGGCGGGAACTTCCACGGGGACCTGGTAAGTGGCGCCGCCGACCCTGCGGGGACGGACTTCCACAAGGGGGCGCACATTGTCCATGGCCTTCTTGAAAACCTCGAAAGGCTCCGTGTTCAGCTTTTCCCCGGCGATATCCAACGCCCGGTACATGATTTTCTCAGCTACGCTTTTCTTGCCCTTCCGCATCAGGCTGTTGATGAACTTTGCCAGTTCGGTGCTGCCGTACCTTGTGTCCGGCAGAGCCTGACGCTTCTTGACATGCCCCTTACGCGGCATAGGTCAACCCCTCCTCAAAAACTAAGCTCAAGCGCCTCAAAACCCTACTTGGGTCTCCTGGCGCCGTACTTGGAACGGGATCTCTTGCGATTCTCCACGCCCCCACAGTCAAGGGTTCCCCGGATAATATGATAGCGGACACCGGGAAGGTCCTTCACCCGTCCGCCCCTGACAAGCACTACGGAGTGCTCCTGCAGGTTATGGCCGATTCCGGGGATGTAGGATGTTACCTCGATCCCGTTGGTGAGGCGAACACGGGCGACCTTTCTCAAAGCCGAGTTGGGCTTTTTGGGGGTCACGGTGTACACACGGGTGCAGACACCTCTCCGCGCAGGATTACCCTGCAGCGCAGGAGCGTCGGTCTTCCGTCTTTTTTCCTCGCGGCCATGCCGGATAAGCTGGTTAATAGTCGGCACACAACTTCCTCCTTCCATATGTTCTTTCTATCGGGCTTTCAGGCCCGTTTATTTTTCAATCCCCGCGACAGAGGCTCCGCAGCTTATGGCGCATGCCCTGCCCAGCCGGACCATATCGCTGACTCTTTCCACGGGAATATCCTGTCTCCGCGCTTCCGCCTCGAGCGGGCCGACCATGGCCGGGTCGGCATCCTCGGCGATGAAAAGTTTCGCCAACCTGCCTGCTTCAAGCTTCCGCCTCACCTGACGCTCTCCTGTGACTCTTTCGGGAACAGCCAGCTCGTTTAAAGGCAAAAGAATCCCTCCTGTGCAAAAGCACCAGGGAATAATAACAAAAGTGCGGGATCGGTGTCAAGCTGCACTTTTCCCCCTAAATCCGCAGGTTCGTTCCCCAAGAGAAGAGACAGGTCCCCGGACGGGGAAGTGAACCCTTTTCGTTTCCCCGTCCCTATGGTTTTTTCTCCTTTTCGGGCGGTTGAAGCTCTTTTTCCCGTTTTGTGGATAAACTCCATTGGCACGGAAGATGTCCTTCCGTGTTCCTGAGGTATTTATGGGTCCGCTCTCCCCGTCGTCAGTCAGGCATGGACTGCAACATTTCCAGCCTCTTCATGACTGT
>NZ_JAESIH010000005.1:7099-18428 GCF_016756745.1 Aminivibrio sp. | reverse complement strand
TTGTACGGCATACTTTCCCAGCGGCGAAAGGAGAAAGAAAATGACAGGATTGAAAGTGGAACATGTGTCCCACAGGTATGGACGGACTCAGGCTCTCGATGATATCACTCTGGACATAAAAAACGGGGAGTTCGTGGCCATCCTCGGTCCCAGCGGCTGCGGCAAAACCACTCTGCTGCGGGTGGTGGGGGGATTTCTCCGCCCCGACGAAGGCGTGGTGACTTTCCGGGACCGAATATACTCCTCGTCGAACGTTTATGTCCCCGTGGAGCAGCGAGATCTTGGCATGGTATTCCAGTCTTTTGCATTGTGGCCTCACATGACCGTGCGCCACCACGTAGAATTCCCACTGAGAAGCCCTCGTCACAAGGGAATAAGCAAAGAGGAGAAGCAGGCTGCCGTGAACCGCACTCTCGAAGCCGTGGGGCTGGTCGGTCTGCAGCACCGCCTGCCTGGAGAACTGTCCGGCGGACAGAGACAGAGAGTTTCGTTAGCGCGGGCCATCGTTTCCAAACCATCCATCCTCCTCATGGACGAGCCTCTGAGCGCCCTCGACCAGGAATTGCGGGTGGAAATGCGCCGGGAAATCCAGGACATCCACAGGCTCACGGGAGCCACAATCATCTACGTTACCCACGACCAGGGAGAAGCGCTCGCCATGGCAGACCGGATCGTCATCATGAAGGACGGTCGAATCGAACAGATGGGAACGCCGAGAGACGTATACCTCCACCCCCGGACTTCCTTCGCAGCCGGCTTCGTAAGTAAGTGTAATTTCGTCCGGGGGACATGGGTGGGAGAACATTTCCTGGCAAATGAGGATCCATCCCTTGTGTACAACGGAGCTTCCGTCGCCGATATATTCCGCGAAATGGAGGTCTACCCCGTCCGGCCTGAACAGTTTCACCTTTCCACAGGAGATCGGGGGCTTGAGGGGGAAATCGCCAATAAACAGTATAACGGCAGGGAAATTCACTACTCCGTGCTCTGTCAGGGAGGAATGTTCACTGTCTACGCCGGCGGTTTTGAAGAGTACCGGATAGGCGACTCAGTTCGCCTGGTCTTTGAGGAGACGGCTTGGGAACAACAACGCCGGGCCGTCTAGACAGGGAAGAGTTCCAACAGAACAAGTTGGACACAGGACGGACATATGCGCTATGAAAGAGACGCTACGGGAGAACAAATGAAACCTCTTTTTAACCTGCACACCCACACAATTGCCGGCGGGCACGCCTATAGCACGCTGAAGGAAAACGTCGATGCCGCGAAAGAACGGAGCCTCGCTGCTCTCTGCATCTCGGGCCATGCCCCGCCATGTCCCGCACCGCCCACTCCTTTTACTTTGGAAACTTCAAAGTGATTCGTGAAACCATTCAGGGCGTCCGGATCTACATGGGCATCGAGGCCGACGTGTTGGTTTACGAAGGGACCAATGTCGATTGTGAGCTTGCCGGCCCAATCGGCAGGATACGCCACTTCATTTTCAAAGTCCATACACCGGATATGAGTTTAACTCGTCTCCTCCGGGCACCCTCGCTACAGGGCGTCAAAGACCATCCTCACCGCACTGATGATGACCACTGCGGCGAGGATCCACCGGATCCACGTGTTCCCCTTCGCCACGGCGAACCTGGCCCCGATGACCGCTCCTACCATGCTGCCTCCGGCCATAACGAGGCCCACCGGGATATCCACCATGCCGTTCTTGTAAAAAATGGCGAGACTGACGACATTGTAAAGCCCCACGATTACCATTTTTATCGCATTTCCCCTGACCAGGTCCACCCCCACGGCAAGAGCGAGACCCCAGGTGAGAAAAAACCCCACCCCGGCCTGGATGTACCCGCCGTATATTCCTATGAAGAAGAACACAAAGAAGATCCCCGTTTTCGAAAGACGGGCATCATGCTGCTTTTCCCACATCTCCGGCTTGAACACCAGGAGAACCGCCATGAGGGAGATAAAGAATGCCACGGAAAGATTGAGGTACTGCCTGTCGATAGTGATGGCCAGAAACGTTCCCAGGATTGAGCCAAGGGTTGTGATTCCGGCCAGGGGAAGGGCTGTCCGGAAGCACAGAACACCCTTTTTCCGGTACGTTTCAGCTCCGGCGATGCTCTGCAGCACTATGGCGAGCCTGTTCGTACCGTTTGCGACAGCCACGTCCATACCCAGGAAAGAAAGGAACGGGAGGACCAGAAGAGAGCCTCCCCCGCCTATGGTATTGAAGAAACCGGAAACAACGCCCACGAAAAAGATACCCGTCAATAAAACCGGTGAAAAATCCACGATTCAATCACGTCCTCGGCAGAAAATGGTGCCGGGGGAAAGTACACCCGGCACCGGGAGCATCCTGATCTACTTCACCACCATAGCTTTCGCAAGTTCTTCAGCCTTTTCCCGGCCTTCCATAAGCTCCACCAGCGCAAGGGCAAACTCCATGGCCACCCCGGGCCCGGCGGCAGTCACAAGTTTTTTCCCGACGCAGATGCGCTCCTCAGTCCGATTCGTATCGCCCAGTTTTTCCCGTACCGACGGATGGCAGGCCACCCGCTCCTCCCCAAGAAGCCCCAGAGGGTTCAGCACCACCGCCGGGGCGGCACAGATGGCCGCCAGGGGAAGATCCTTTTCGCGGTGCCTCCTCAGCATGTCCGAAAGCACGGCAGATCCGGCAAGATTCACCGCACCGGGCATGCCGCCCGGCAGGACGATCAGGTCAAAATCTTTGTCCGCACACTCGTCAAGAGTCTTGTCGGTTTCCACGAGAATACCCCGGGCACCCTTCACCACAGGCCCGCCGACGGATGCCACCGTCACATCCACACCTGCCCGCCGCAGCACGTCAATGGGCGTCACCGCCTCGATCTCCTCAAAACCCTCCGCCAGGGGAACAAGAACATGCATGGTCATCTTCGCTCCTCCTTTCCCGGGAAATCCCCGGTCCTCTCTTAATTTGCTCCTCGAATAAAATAACATATCCGGGCCCAAAGAAGGACCTCTTTGCCGCACATCACCCCTGTATCCCGGCGAACGCCGGCATGAATCAACTCCGAGTTTCGGGCGCCGGTTCTGCCGATACCCCCTTTCCCCTTTCACAATCTTATGGTACATAGAAAAGGCAGTCATTCCTGCATTAATGAAAGAAGTGACGGTCGTTGCTTGTTCTGGGACACAGGGGAGCCTCGGGGTACGCTCCGGAAAACACTATTGCGGCTTTCGAGCTGGGAATGCGGCAGGGATGCCACGGTTTCGAGTTCGACGTCCAGCTCAGCCGGGACGGGGAGCCCGTCGTCCACCATGACTGGTCCGTTGCGCGAACCACCGGAGGTTCCGGCGAAATCCGCGACATGACATTTCGGAAAATCCGGACCCTTGACGCAGGAAAATGGTTTTCCCCGGAATTCCGGGGGCAGAAAATCCCGGCACTCCGGGAAGTTCTGGAACTGGTTCCGAAAGAACTGCTTCTGAACGTGGAACTGAAAAGCCGGCCGTCGGACGGCCCGGGACTGGAAGAAAAAACAATTACAGTTCTCAAAGAGCACGGAAGGCTCGGAAACACCATTATCTCTTCCTTCAATCATCTCTCCCTGAAGCGTTCCAGGAAAATCTCCCCGGACATCCGCCTCGGACTGCTCTTCGAGTTTCTGCCTCCCCGCCCCTTCGATTACGTGAAAAACCTGAAACTTGACCTCTACAGCATCCACCCCCGGCATGACTTCGTATCCGCTGCGCTCATGATAGAGGCCCACGACCGCGGCCTGAAAACTGCGTGCTGGACGGTGAACACAACCGAACGCGCCGCAGAGCTGCTAAAAGAGGGTGCGGACTTCGTCATCACAAATTACCCCGACAGGTGCCTGGGGCTGAAGTGAGGGAATCAGCCCCAGGCGAGAGATACGAGTCCACTTTTTCCGTGCCGGGGAACCAAGTCCTTTTTCAGACGAGCGAAACAGCCGAAGAAAGGAGGTTTGCATTTGTCAGCCTTAGAAATCGTCCGGACCGTAAAGTAAAGCCGGCCGATCTTCCTGATAACTGCGACCTCTCCCGCATCCCCAACCCAGGTTCGCGGGAAGGGTTGCGGGCACGACGTCTATGGCGGCCTCCACTTCCACACTCAGCAGGAAGTAGGCCGTGAACATCCCCGAAGAGAAGAACCATTCCACCGGGTGAAAAGAGTCACCTTGGGGAAGACGTAAGCCACGGGGATCCATGCGCAGACACCTCCCCTCCGGTCCGGAGGGATACTGATCCCCTGGTGAGGGGGAGATGGCCACCATGGAGATTCCCCGAAGGGCGAGTAGCAGCAGCGCATGATCCGTGAACCAGAGCGGCAGTGTAAAGACCACGACAAGGCCGGAGGTCCGCAGAAGGATGGTGCGGATGCCGAGCCGTTCTGTGGTCATGGCTCCAAGGAGCCGTCTCCGGGTGGAAGATATGTTGAAAATGCTTATCAGCCCAGCCATGCGAAGAGACCGAGCGGGAAGCCCTGACCGCGAAGCACGGAGTGGCAGAGCATAAATACTGCCAGGAAGGCCTGGGAAGAAAGATGACCGCCATGGGAATGGGGAAGTTTTTTCTAGGACGTCCTTCCGCCTGACATGGTCTCTCCTTTACGCATACGGATTTCATATTCGATGCTTTGGGAAACCTTCCGCCTGACATGGTCTCTCCTTTACGCTCTTTTCGCTCTCCCTTCCGTACGAAGGTCATTTATGGAAGCTCTGAAAAAAGAATATTTTGTCCTCACGCGCCCCGATAGAATCTGTTTTTTTAACACATTCATCGACATTATTCAGAGGTTCCTTATATGCCACCAGCGAAAGGAACGACAGTCGGTGCAAGCATCTACAGGGCAGAATGACGGTTCTTCCGGAGAGAAGCCGTCATTTCCGCAGAGGGAAGGGCCTGCCTTTCAGGGCCTTCGGTGCCGCAGAATCAGAGTTTTTCCTTCTCTCCCCTGAGGTCGATGGTTTTGAAAGCGTCATCTCTGAGCCTGAAGCCGATAAAGCACTCCACAATCGCATCGCTGATCACGGCGACGGTGTCGCCTTTCCGCACGCTGATTCCCTGGCCTTCGGCGATCTTCAGCAGCGAGGCTTTCTTCAGCTTCAGAGAGGAAAGGATTTTCCGGCCTTCTTCACGGCTGTCGCAGGCAGAGAGCCTTTTCTCCACGGCTGTTATGTCCGGTTCGCCCACCGCAGAGGATACTGCTTTCGTCGTCTGCTTTTTCGCTCTCCTCTCGGTGACAAGGTTCAGTTCACCCGCAAGAAGCCCCCGGATGTCCTCGTCGGTGAGTTTTTCCAGCACCGAGGCCAGTATCTTCAGCAGCCTGGGATATTCTGTGGTATTTTTTTTCATCATTTCATCCTCTCCAGTACTTCCGAAGCCAAGTCCTCAAGTTCTCTGATGACATTCTGCTGGGTCTGCCCCGCCCCGCGGCGGAGTATGACGGGCAGCGGCGTGGCGGATATGTTGGAGTACATAGTCCTGTTTTCCCGCAGCATGGTTTCGAAGACGGGATATTCCCGCTTGCGGACGTCCCTGATAAAGGGCTGCTGTGCCCTGATGGGGCTTCCGGCGGACAACTGGATCATGGTGAAGAGCACCCCCAGCATGACGGGGTTGATATGGGTGAATTCGTGGTCTTCACAGATATCAACGTAGCGGTTGTAGGTTTCCACCAGAGATTCGACCTTGTTGTTCAGGTAGTCTATGCCCAGGGTGGAAAGGTAATCGGGGATAGTGGGTACCAGGAGGTAGTCGCTGGCCGCCACGGCGGTCTTGGTGACAATGTTGAAGCTGGGCGGGCAGTCGATGAGGACCACGTCGTACCGTCCGTCAAGGGACTTGAGGCCCTGAGCGAGCCTGGAATGAACCCGAAGGAAATTGTTCCGCAGCTCCCGTTCCGTGGAGCCGCTCAACTTGCTGCTGAGTTCGATTTCGATATTGATGAGGGCAAGATGGGAACAGATGAGATGGAGTTTTCCGTTTCCCCTGATCTGGAGTTTCGGGTCGACGACCAGCCTTTCGAGGTTCCAGTTGAAATCCTTGTCGATGAAAGCATCGTACCAGTTCTTGATAGTCTTCGTCTCGGCAAATTTCTGTTTCCATTCGTCCACGTGGAAGAAAGAAAAAGACAGGCTGGACTGGGGGTCAAGGTCTATGGCCAGGACCCTTTTTCCCCTCTTCGCCAGCGCCGCGGCCAGGTTCGCCGTAACGGTGGTTTTGCCGACGCCGCCCTTGTAGTTCATCACGGAGAGAATGCGGGTTTTTGCCCCTTCCCGGAAGGGAGGGACAATTGATTCTTCGCTGGAAGGCTCTGCGGCAGGAATGAGAATGACAGCTTCGGCCGGGATGTCCTCTTCTTGATCGGGTGGTTCAGTGGCCGCTTCGTTCGCCGGCTCCGGAGAAGGCTCGGGATTGTTTTCCCCAGTCATTTCCCGGACCTGAACGTCATTCAATTCCGGAATCGGTTCACCTGCGTATTCCGGCGGCACTTCACCGAAGAATGTTTCGTCCTCCTCCAAGGCCGTTTCCAGGACTGTTTCAGAATCCGGCTCCGGCGACGGTTCCGGGAGCGCCTCCGGAACATCGCCTTCCTGCACCTCGGAAGGGACCTGTTCCGTAGTTTCGGGAGCCCATGAACCGAAGAGTGCGGCAGCTATTTTTCGCAAGATACTGAAGGGTGATTGAGTCACGGCACAACATCTCCCTTTTTTCGGATCATGGTGGTATTTCAATCCGGCCGCTCCCGTCCGGTGACGCCTTCGGGAGTGGAATTCTTTTCCCCGCTCAGGACAAGAGAACGTCCCCTGCCCGAAATCGAGTATACCTTATGCTTCGGCGTTCATTGTGCTGCCCGGCCTCCCGTGAGGAGCCTGCAGGTGACGGCGCTGAGCGCCTTGACTGCCTTGGGCAGGGCGTCCCTGTCGTCGAAGTCGTATCTGCTGTTGTGGGCAACGGCAGCCGTTTCGGTGAGAATCCTCAGCATGGAGGCCTGCCCCCCCTGGTCCTGCACCCGCTTCATCATGTAGGAGAAATCCTCGCTGCCCGAGGCCTCCCGCCGAAGCTGGGGATGTACTCTTACGGCGGCAAGATTCTGCCTGCAGACGTCCCGGATGAGCTCCATGAGCGGTTTGTCGCTTTCCAGCAGGAAGGCCTCACCCATTTTTTTCACTTCGCAGGTGCAGTCGTGCATTTCCGCAGCCGTCCGGAGAATCCGCCGGGCCCACTGTTCCATGTAGATGTTCCCCTCGCTGGTTTTGCCGCGGACTTCCAGTTCCATTTTGGCGAATTCGGGAATGACGTTCCGCCCCGATCCGGCGTGGAGGGTACCCACGTTGACCCTGGTATCGGATTTACTGTTCCGCGGAATGGCCAGCAGGTTCTGGACGGCCGTGACGGCGGCGGCAAGAGCGTTGCGTCCCTCCTGAGGGTCACCGCCGGCGTGGGCTGATTTTCCGTAATAGTATGCGTCCATCTTTGAAGTGGCCAGGGAACCTCCCATCCCGGCGGTGATGTCGGAGACCCGGTCCTCGGCGGTGGTTCTTTCGGTGACGTGGCAGGCAAGGACATAATCCACCCCGTCGAGATGCCCCTTGTCCACGATGCTTTTGGCGCCACGCACACCTTCCTCGGCCGGCTGGAAGATAATTTTGACGGTGCCCTGCAGACCGTCTTTTACCTCCATGAGCACTTCCGCCACGCCAAGACCGATGGCCGCATGGCCGTCATGGCCGCAGGCGTGCATCATGCCGGGATTCACGGAACTGAAGCCCTCCCGGAATGGACGGTGTTCCGGGGAGGCGTCTTCCACCACGCCCAGGGCGTCGATGTCGAACCGGAGAGCCACCGTTGGCCCTTCCCCGCAGCGGAGGATACCCATCACCCCAGTAAAGCCGCCTCTGACTTTCTCAAGAAATTCAGCATCCGCCCCCTGTTCCTTCGCCCGAAAGTAGTTCTTCTGGAGCTCTTCGTCCGAGGGCAGTCCCATGCGGGATTCGTCAAGGCAGACGTCCCGTCCTGCTAAAACCTCATAGCCCATGCCGGTGAGGCGTCGGGCAATGATGGAGGCTGTCCTCATCTCGAACCAGCCGCTTTCGGCGTACTTGTGGAAATCCCTGCGGCAGGCGACGAGCTTTTCCGTCATCCTGTCCGCCAGTTCTTCTATCCGTGCATACACGGGCATCCCCTCCGGGTGAATATTTCTTCCCCATATTATGAAGAATAGAGGACCCATTGTCCAATGCCCTTTCCTGGTAAGCATTCCGTGTTATTTTCGGAAAAAGCAGTATACTAAGGCTGATGGAAATGAGAAAATCTGAAGAAAAAAGAACGAGGCGGAACGGTCGCACGGGGCGGGTGAGGTTCTTGAATGATTCCGGGGGATCTGTCGGGAAGGGAAAAGAAAGGATCTGCTTCCTGATCGCCGATGTTTCGGCTATGGTTCTTTTTTCCACGGCATTGTGCATGGGTATTGAGATTTTTATCGCGAAGCTGACGTTTTTTCAGTCCGTCACCGCCAGAATAGCGGCCATACCAGTCAATCTTGTTACCGGGAGGCCCTATGGCTTGTTCCGGGACAGGTTATTTCTCGCCCTCGGGATTGACGGAACGAAACCGTGGAAAATGATTCTGGGCGACACGCTAGCCTTCGTCATTTTTCAGGTCCCGCTCTATGTCATTGTACTCCTTTGCGCAGGGGCGACATGGAAACAGATATTTCTTTCGTCGGCATTCATGTCGGTCGTCTTTTCGCTTGCCGGCAGGCCCTACGGAATCTTTCTTGAATTTTGCAGGCGAATCGCCGGGAATCTCGCAAGAAAACTGTAAGGGGAAAGAGCCGGGTTTCGTCAAGATTCCCCTGTATTCCTAAATCCGCTAATTTTTCAGGCAGAGGGAGTGTCGCCGGGCATAAGGTGAATTCGCCCTCCCCAGGGGCGAAGAGATTATCCCCTGGGGAGGGCGCCTGAGGTGAGAGAAACCGACACGGGTGTCGGTTTCACAGGCAGGCAACCGGCGAACGCAGGGAGCCGAGATGATCGCCTGGGCAGTTGTCAAGGACGACAATCTGCACCCCCCGCCCAAGCGAGCACTGGTGACACTCCCCGCTGCCTGCGGATTTAGGGTATTTCGTGAGAAGATTTGCCTGAAAGAAGAACAGTTTCACGGCTCCATATAAAGACAAGGCTCCGCACAAGTGACGGAGCCTTGTCTTTATATGGAGCCGACTTCCGGACTCGAACCGGAGACCCCATCCTTACCATGGATGTGCTCTACCTGCTGAGCTAAGTCGGCTTTCTTGTATGAAATGGTGGTGGGAGAAGGATTCGAACCTTCGTAGACGGTGTCGGCAGATTTACAGTCTGCTGCCTTTGACCACTCGGCCATCCCACCAAAATTTTGCCTGGCTTTTTACTGGAGCCGGCACCCGGACTCGAACCGGGGACCTGCTGATTACAAGTCAGCTGCTCTACCTGCTGAGCTACACCGGCTCAACGAAGGTATATTATAGCGGCTCAAACGGAGATGTCAACCTTCGATTTGTCCCCTAAATCCGCAAATTTTTCAGGCAGAGGGAGTGTCGACGGGCATACGGTGAATTCGCCCTCCCCGGAGGCGAAGAGATCCCGCTTTGCGCTCTTTGCGGAGAGGTACCTGGGGGAGGGCGCCTGAAAGGAGAGAAACCGACACGGATGCCTCGATCCTAAACCGAGGGTTGAGGGCCGGCAAGGTTTTTCTGCGTGCTGTTCTTTCCTCTTGCGAATAAAAGGTCCCTCCCCATTTTCCGGAGAGGGACCTGCCCTGTAAGTCAGTCAGGATGCGGCGGAAAAGTTCCAGAACCGCCTATCGTCGCGTATAAACGCCGGATGCCGAGACGGTGGCCCCCCTCTGGACAGTGACCGTCATGTCAGCAGGAGACTTCCATCCTTTCACGTAGGAGAAAGAAATAACATGATTGCCCAAGAGGATTTCGCCCACAGTCTGGCCGCTTTCGTAGCTTCCCATTCCGTCAATGCTCCATTGAGCTTCTTTGGGGCCGTCGATAGTAACTGTAATCGCACCGGTATTCTGAGTGTATGCGGCCGAAACGGCAGTTGTGGCTCCCTTACTGACGGTGATGGTTATGGGTTCAGGTTTGATCCTACCGGGCACATCGGAGAACAGGATCCTATAGGTCCCAACAACTACGTTGCCCGCCGTCCATCCGCCGGGGTAATTCCCCTTTCCGTCGAGGCTCCACCGGCCGTCCTTTGTACCGGTGATGTCCACCTTGACCGATCCGGTATGGCGGACATAGGTGCCGGAGGCTCTAGTTACCGCTCCGTTACGGACAACAACCCTCCGATTTTCCGGTTTTGTCCACCCCGGCACTTCAGAGAAGGAGAGCACCGGATTACCTACATCAATCCCGCTCACAGTCTGACCGCCGGCGTAGGCACCTTTTCCATCAAGAGCCCAGCGGGCTTCTTTCGGACCTTCAATTGTAACGGTCACCGAGCCTGTGTGCTTGACATAGGCTCCGGCAGCCGACGCCGTCCCGTCCTTCGTGACCGTAACTTCGGCATCTGCCGGTCTGGTCCAGTCCGGTACGTTGGCGAAGCTCACCATATATTTCCCCGTGGGGACGTTCCTAAGCACGTAGCCGCTGTCATAACTCCCCTTGCCTCCGAGGCTCCACTTCGCCTCTTTCGGACCGTCGATTGTCACGGAGACGGAACCCACGTGGCGGACATACTTGCCTTCCACCGACGCCGTCCCGTCCTTTGCGACCGTAACTTCGGCATCTGCCGGTTTGGTCCAGTCCGGTACGTCAGAGAAGGAGACGGTGTATTTCCCCGTGGGGACGTTCTCCACCAGGTAACCGCTCTCAAAGGTTTTCCCGTCGAAGGTCCACTTCGCCTCTTTCGGGCCGTCGATTGTCACGGAGACGGAACCCACGTGGCGGACATACTTGCCTTCCAGCGACTCCGTCCCGTCCTTTGTGACCGTAACTTCGGCATCTGCCGGTCTGGTCCAGTCCGGTACGTCAGAGAAGGAGACGGTGTATTTCCCCGTGGGGACGTTCTCCACCAGGTAACCGCTCTCAAAGGTTTTCCCGTCGAAGGTCCACTTCGCCTCTTTCGGTCCGTCGATTGTCACGGAGACGGAACCCACGTGGCGGACATACTTGCCTTCCACCGACGCCGTCCCGTCCTTTGCGACCGTAACTTCGGCATCTGCCGGTTTGGTCCAGTCCGGTACGTCAGAGAAGGAGACGGTGTATTTCCCCGTGGGGACGTTCTCCACCAGGTGACCGCTCTCAAAGGTTTTTCCGTCGAGGCTCCAC
>NZ_JAESIH010000005.1:0-6999 GCF_016756745.1 Aminivibrio sp. | reverse complement strand
GACCGTAACTTCGGCATCTGCCGGTTTGGTCCAGTCCGGTACGTCAGAGAAGGAGACGGTGTATTTCCCCGTGGGGACGTTCTCCACCAGGTGACCGCTCTCAAAGGTTTTTCCGTCGAGGCTCCACTTCGCCTCTTTCGGACCGTCGATTGTCACGGAGACGGAACCCACGTGACGGACATACTTGCCTTCCACCGACGCCGTCCCGTCCTTCGTGACCGTAACTTCGGCATCTGCCGGTTTGGTCCAGTCCGGTACGTCAGAGAAGGAGACGGTGTATTTCCCCGTGGGGACGTTCTCCACCAGGTGACCGCTCTCAAAGGTTTTCCCGTCGAAGGTCCACTTCGCCTCTTTCGGACCGTCGATTGTCACGGAGACGGAACCCACGTGACGGACATACTTGCCTTCCACCGACGCCGTCCCGTCCTTTGTGACCGTAACTTCGGCATCTGCCGGTTTGGTCCAGTCCGGGAGATCGTAGAAAGAAACCGTGTAATTTCCGGTAGGAACGTCGTGGATCACGTGGCCGCTCTCAAAGCCTCCTCTGCTGTCAAATATCCACCTTGCGTCCGCAGGGCCGTCGATTGTCACGGAGACGGAACCCACGTGGCGGACATACTTGCCTTCCACCGACGCCGTCCCGTCCTTTGTGACCGTAACTTCGGCATCTGCCGGTTTGGTCCAGTCCGGTACGTCAGAGAAGGAGACGGTGTATTTCCCCGTGGGGACGTTCTCCACCAGGTGACCGCTCTCAAAGGTTTTTCCGTCGAGGCTCCACTTCGCCTCTTTCGGACCGTCGATTGTCACGGAGACGGAACCCACGTGACGGACATACTTGCCTTCCACCGACGCCGTCCCGTCCTTCGTGACCGTAACTTCGGCATCTGCCGGTTTGGTCCAGTCCGGTACGTCAGAGAAGGAGACGGTGTATTTCCCCGTGGGGACGTTCTCCACCAGGTGACCGCTCTCAAAGGTTTTTCCGTCGAAGGTCCACTTCGCCTCTTTCGGTCCGTCGATTGTCACGGAGACGGAACCCACGTGACGGACATACTTGCCTTCCACCGATGCCGTCCCGTCCTTTGTGACCGTAACTTCGGCATCTGCCGGTTTGGTCCAGTCCGGTACGTCAGAGAAGGAGACGGTGTATTTCCCCGTGGGGACGTTCTCCACCAGGTGACCGCTCTCAAAGGTTTCCCCGTCGAAGGTCCACTTCGCCTCTTTCGGACCGTCGATCCTGACCGTAATCGACCCAATCTCCGGGGGAACTCTATCCGGAGACTGTACGGTTCCGGCTTCTCCTCCGCCAGCCGCAGGAACTTCCGGGGCTGCCCCGGCCGCCGCCGGAACGTCTCGGCTCACCTCTTCAGCAAAGAGAGGCACTGCCTGGATAAAACCTCCCAGCAGAAGAAAAGTGACCATCAGGCAGAAGAACGGCCTCGGGGAAACAGTGCGCAGAGTCTTGAGAAAACGCATTCTCACTGCAAACCACCTCCGGATTCGAATAGTATGTGACTGGTCCGCCTTTCGGGACGATATCAAACATTTTCGAAAAGAACACCATTCCACGCCTGTCCGTATTTCTCTGAACGAGAAACCCCAAACATTCCCGCACGCACTCGCAGGATTTTAAAAACTGCCGGGTTGGCAAAGACCCATTAGCGTGAAGTATAGTGCATCTCCGGAATTCGTCAATATTTCAAGAAAAGCCTAAATCCGCACCCCAGCGGGGAGCGTCACGGGGACCCCTTGGGCCGGGGGATGCTGATTGTCGTCCGTGACAACTGCCCAGGCGAGTCCCGCGGCTCCCTGCGTTCGCCGGCTGTCTGCCTGTGAAACCGACACCCGTGTCGGTTTCTCTCCCCTCAGGCGCCCTCCCCCAGGGATCTCTCCGCAAAGAGCGCAAAGCGGGATCTCTTCGCCCCCGGGGAGGGCGAATTCACCGTAGGCCCGGCGACACTCCCTCTGCCTGAAAAATTTGCGGATTGAGGAAAAGAGAGATAAAACCGGGGAAAGCGCGCCATGGGATCGAACCATCTCAAAGAGCTATACTATCTCCGGCGAATCGGCATCGTTTCTGTCTCGTTCCGGCGCAGACCATGGGATAGGTTTTTCTCCCCTGCCGTTCACCTCTGCCCGCGCCCTGGGCAGCCAGTCCGGATGTTCGAGGCGGAGCCATTCCATCATTCTTTCCCTGACATGGCAGCGGAGGTCCCAGGCGACTCCCGAATTTGCTGCACTCATGAGGGCCCGTACCTCCATGGAGCGGGGAGTACAGTCCGTCACCTGGAGGGCTTTCGCCTTCCCGTCCCACAGGGGGGTTGTGCCGAGAACTGTGTAAAAAAACTCCCGGATCTGCTCCACGTCTGCTGAAAAATCCACGTGGAAGAAAGCGGTGCCTATGATGTCCGCCGAAACGCGGGTCCAGTTCTGGAAGGGTTTTTCAAGGAAGTAGGTCGTCGGAAGGACGAGACGGCGTGAATCCCAGAGGCGGAGGACCACAAAGGTGAAGGTGATCTCTTCAACCCTGCCCCATTCCCCTTCCGCCACGACCACGTCGTCGATTCGGATGGGTTCGGCAATAGCGAGGTGGATTCCGGCGAGGAAGGTTCCCACCGTTCTCTGGGCTGAAATTCCCACGATGATACCTGCAACACCGACGGAGGCCAGGAGAGATGTGCCTATGCGCCGGAAATCGTCGATACTCAGGAGTGCTATGGATACCGAAAGAAAGAGGATAAGTATGACGAGCAGCCTTTTGAAGAGAATGAACTGTGTCTGTATTTTCCTGGCTTTGAGGTTGTCTGCGGCGGAGATGTCGAACCTGTTCCTGAAATAGATTTCGAAAAGACTGACCCCACCGAGAGCAAGCCAGGTCATAGATGCCACCAGGCCGATTTTCGCCGTCCTGAGAAGAATACGGAAAGCCGCCGGTGCCAATTTTGCTTCCGCATAGGGGAGAGCGGCTATTAAAACCATGCCGAGCATGGCCACAAGTCCCGGCACAACGAGGTGTTTCCGGATGGCGGCTGTGGGTAGGTACTGTCTCATAAAATTCCTCCTTTCTTTCCGCTTTTTGATTTTAACCGAAAGGGAAGAAAGAAGGAAGGCTACAGAAGCCGCTCGGCCTTATGGACGTATATCTCAACCCCTGTCCGGCGGACATAATCATCGTTGAGGAAGAACTGGAATTTTTCCCTCAGCGAGGCAAGCATCTCATCCCCGCAAAGAAACTGCACCGACCAGTTCTTTCCGGGGAAGACGGCATCGTCCCATCTGGTACCGTTTCCCTCGTTGTCTTTCCGGAGGACATTTCGCCAGACCGAGTAAGTTGGAACCCCGATGGAATCGAGTATTTCGGTGATTTCCCGGCCCAGCGTTTCACCGGCATGAATCCAGACCATGTTCATGAGTTCGTCACCGCCTCCTTGAATCTTCCTTTTTTTCTCAACTTTTCTTCGAAGAGGCTGTAGATCACCGGAACGAGCACCAAGGTGACCAGGGTGGAGATCGTGAGCCCTCCCATGACCGAAACGGCGAGAGGTTTCCAGAGTTCAGCCCCTTGGGCCTTGCTCAGCGCCATGGGGAGCATGCCGAAGAAAGTGGTGAGGGTGGTCATGAGGACGGGCCGAAGCCTCCGCCCCCCTGCGCTGATAAGGGCTTCCCGGAGAGGAGTGCCCCTGGCACGGAGCAGGTTCACGTAGTCCACCAGCACAATGGCGTTGTTCACAACGATGCCCGCAAGCATGACGATTCCCAGGAGTCCCTGGAGGGAGAGGTAGAGCCCGGTCAAAAGATAGGCGAAGGCAACTCCAGTGAGGGCGAAGGGGATGCTGAACATGATGATGAACGGGTCGAGATAGGCTTCGTACTGTCCCGCCATGACCATGTAAACCAGGACTACTCCCAGGAGGACGAGAAGCCCCATCTGACGGAAGGCATCCCCCTGTTCACGGATCTCGCCGCCGAACTCTATGGTGATGCCCGACGGGATGTCCATTTCTGCCATGGCATCTTGTGCGTCTTTCGTAACTTCTCCGAAGGATCGTCCGTGAATGTTCGCCTCAACCACCACATAGCGCTGCTTGTTTTTTCTCTGGATCTCCGACGGGCCTGCCGTGTCCCGGTACGACGCCACCGTGGAAAGACGCACCATTTCCCCCGAGGCGGAGGGAACTATGAGACGGTCGAATATCTCCCGGGAGTTGCGCTGTTCTTCCCGGAGGCGGAACCGTATGGGATAGTCGTCCTCTCCTTCCCAGTAGTTTTCTCCCGTTTCGTAGCCGTAGAAGTAGGTCCTGAGGGTTCCCGCAACGGCATAGGTGTTCACTCCCAGGAGGGACGCCTTTTCCCGGTCGACGTCCACCCTGATTTCCGGCCTGTTCTGTTTCTGGCTCAGGCTGACGTCCACGGCGCCGGGTATGGTGCGGAGAAGGTCCGCTATCCTGTCCGACAGGCGGACCACCTTGTCGAGGTCATCGCCGTAAACTTCTATATTCAGGGGTTTCGCGCCGAGGAACATGGACTTGATGGGAGACGTGACAAGCACGTTGAGCTTTTCGATGCCTGGCTGCTCCCGGAGCCATAACCGGAGAGACTCCCCAACCTCGAAGGCGGTGCGTTTTCTCAGCCTTTTGTCCACAAGCTTGAGGCCCACGTTGCCGATGTTCGGCCCCGCTTGCTGCCCGGCGGCGATAGCGAATCCTTTTTCGTCCCGTCCGTCGTAGCCGAAGACATTGATGGCTTCGGGAACGGTTTTCCGGACATGTTCGATAGCGCGGAGAACCAGACTGTCGGTCGTCTCGATGTCCGTTCCTTCAGGAAGGGTCATGGTGATGGTAATTTCTCCCGTGTCCGGATCCGGTGTGAGTTCCGTTCCGATGAACCTGAATCCCGCAAAAGTGAGCCCGAGAAGAACCAGGGAGGCAAAAATCACCATTTTCCTGTTTTTCAGCGACCATTCAAGGAGCACCTCGTACCCCCCTTCAAGCCACCCGATAAATGCGTCTGTGTAGCGGTGAAACCTGAGGCGGTCTTCCTCCCGGCGGAAGAAAAAGCTGCCCATCATGGGGATAAAGGTGAGGCTCACAAAAAGGGACGCCGCAACCGCCGCAACCATAACCACCGTAAGAGCTGAAAAAAAGACGCCCACGAGGCCCCGGATAAAGGCAAGAGGCAAAAGTACCACCACCGTGGTGAGGGTGGAGGCCACAAGAGCTGACTGGACTTCAGCAGTCCCGATGACGCAGGCGACGGATCTCCTGGCTCCCTTCTCGATATGATAGATCACCTGGTCGGTGGCGACGATGCAGTTGTCCACCACCATTCCGCTGGCCATGGCCAAGGCGGAGAGTGTAAAAATGTTGATGGTGTAGTCCAGCTCACCCATGAAGACGAAGGTGATGATTAGGGAGAAGGGAATGGCGCCGCAGACGATGAGGGAGGCGGAGAGGCGCTTGAGAAAGATCCAGGTGACGGCGAAGACCAGGAGTACCCCAGCGATAAGGGACTGTGACAGGTTGTTGATGGAGTTGAGGATGAACTCGGAGGTGTTCATGCCTATTTGGTAATCCACGTCCGAGGGAAACTCTTTCTCCTTGAGCTCATCCAGCCTGCCGAGCACCGCCCGGGAAACCTCCACCGTATTGGCGTCGCTGGTTTTGAGAACGGCCATGATGATCGCTTCCCGGTCGAAATAGTAGCCCCTGAGATCCCTGTCCTTGTATGTATCAGCCACCTCCGCCACGTCTGCAAGGTGGACGGGTCGTCCGCCGGCAACTCCAACTACTGTCCGACCGATTTCCTCCACAGAGGAGTACCGGCCGGGAACGCGGACATAGTACTCCGTTCGGCCCTGTTTCAGTGAGCCTGCGGGTATATTGAGATTTTCACGTTCCACGGCGTCGATGACAGACGCAATGGGAATGCCGAAGGCCTCCACTTTTTCCGCGTCGATCCTCACCTGGATTTCCCGCTGCTCCCCTCCGTAGACCAGGACCTGCCCCACCCCTGGTATCCTGGAGAGGTTCTCCATCACCGTTTTTTCGACGAAGTGGTGGAGCCCTTCCCATGACCTTTCCGCGGTGAAAGAGAGGATGAGGAAAGGGATAGTGCCGGAGGTTATGCGAAGGAGAATTGGTTCCTCGGCATCGTCCGGGAGGTCCCTCCGGGCGAAATTGACGGAATCCCGTATGTCTCCCATCTTCACGTCCAGGTCAACGCCCCATTTGAACTTGACGGACACTACGGAGATGTTGTCCATGGACTTGGAGAAAATGGTGTCCACACCCTCAATGAGAGAGACATTGTCCTCCACGACCTTGGTGACCCGCTGCTCCACGTCGCTGGCCGAGGCGCCGGGCCATGTAACGAGGACGTTCACTACCGGAGGCTCGATGTTCGGCAGCAGGTCGAGCTTGAGGCCGAAGAAGACAATTCCTCCCACGAGAATGACCGCGAGAAAGACCATAAGCATGGAGACCCTTCGGTTGACGGAAAGTTCCGGGAGATTCATTTTTCAGCTGCCTTCACTGGTGTGCCGTCCCTGAGCTTTTCAGACCTGGAGGCTATCACCGCTTCATCATTCTCAAGACCGGAAAGGACTTCCAGATAATTTTCCCTCTCGGCGCCTGTCTTAATGACTCTCAGTCGTGCCACGCCCTCGGAGACAACAAAGCAGACCGATTCTCCCGTACCCGCCATTCTGCCCACAGCCTCGAGGGGAAGGCCGACACCCTCCCGGACGCCGGTCAGAATGGCCACCCGGGCGTACATGCCGGGAAGGAGGGAGTCTTCTGCGGAAAGGAGCACGTCCACCTTTCCGGTGCGGGTGACGGGGTCAAGAGAAGGGTGAACCCTGGAAACGGCGGCCTCGAACTGCTTCCCGGGGAAGGCGTCCACTGTGACCATCGCCTTCTGCCCTTCCTTGACCCGGGGGATGAGGCGTTCCGGCACGGTCCCCGAGACTTTCACTTTCTCCCTGCGGGCAAGAATGAAGGCCGG
>NZ_JAESIH010000004.1 GCF_016756745.1 Aminivibrio sp. | reverse complement strand
TAGGATAATAAACCGTCTTCCCGCCCCCTCCCTTGAGGGAGAGCTTTCTCTCTTCTCCCTCAAGCCAGCTCAGGGGGCTCATCTTCTTCGTGTTTTTTGCCCTGTTGACAATCACCAGGCGGGGAGTTTTCCCCCTGGTCCAGAGCTGAAGCTCCAGCCCCTCGTCTATCTCCTCGGCACACACAATGATGCCTTTCTCGTCCATTCAGCGCACTCCCTGCTTCCATCTGATGCATCCTATTATGACGGCTCAGGCGGCGAATGCAAAGGGGCGGGCCGGGGCAATCGATTATGTCGTCCCGAGAGAGCGAAGGGCTTTGCCCTCGGCTGTCATCCTGACGGCGTGGCTTCTCGCCGGAAGGATCTCGGTTTTGACTCTAACCCTTTATGAAGAACCCCTTCCCCTCCGGGGAGGAGGGACCTCGGGTTTGATTCCGAGCCACTTCAAGTGCAGATTCTTCCCCTCCGGGGATGCTCCGCGATCGGGCTTCGCCCTCAGAATGACACACCAGAGTCAAGAAAGGGCCGGTATTGCCCTTGTTTGTCATCCTGAGCGCAGCGATCGCTGTCGCTGAGCATGCGGAGCGAAGCTGGAAGTATGGGTTCTGTCATCCTGAGGGCTGTTTCACCGCCCGATCGCGTCCCCGGAGGGGACGAGGGACCTGCCTTTGATTCTGAGCCACTTCAAGTGCAGATTCTTCCCCTCCGGGGATGCTCCGCGATCGGGCTTCGCCCTCAGAATGACACACCAGAGTCAAGAAAGGGCCGATATTGCCCTTGTTTGTCATCCTGAGCGCAGCGAAGGATCTGGGGTTAAGAACCTCCAGACTGAGATCCTTCGGCCAAAAAACCGGCCTCAGGATGACATAACACTCCAAACACTTCCTACAAACTGTCTTTTTTGTACGATCACTTTTCCGGAAGGGAAGAATCGACCTCCCATCCCTTGCTCAGATCACTCCAACTTGGATTCTCTTTCTCGACAAGGGCATTTTTCTTCGCCCTGATCCATCCCTTTATTTCCTTTTCTCTTGCTATCGCAGTATTCACATCATTCGTCTCCTCGAAATACACCAGCTTATGAACGCGATACTTCTTCGTAAACCCTTCTACAAGACCGTGCTTGTGCTCAAAAAGCCGCCGCTTCAGATTGTTCGTGATTCCGGTATACAGCACCCTGTTGTTGGCATTTGCAAGAAGGTAGACGTAATAGGAACGCTCCATGACTTCAGCTCCTCCGGCCTTTTTTGCATCGAAAAAAGGATAGCATAGAGCCGTGAAAAAAAACGGGGAGAAACCAGGGGCGAGATCCCTCCCCTCCGGGGACGCTGCGCAACGGCATTCGCTCAGTATGACCCCGAGCCCGTCGCCGGGGCTGTGATTATGTCATTCTGAGGAGCGCAGCGACGAAGAATCTCGGTTTAGTGCCCTTGCCTGTCGTCCTGACGGGTGCTTTTCGCCGGATCGCGTAGACATTGTCTGTCATCCTGAGGGCATCTTTACGCCCGAAGGATCTGGTGTTGATTCTGAAGTCTTTAATTCAGGTCCTTCACTCCGTTCAGGACGACAAGTCCGAGGTCTTTCTCCTTCGGAAAAGACCCGCGATCCGGCTTCGCCATCCGCTCTGCCCTCCGCCCTTGACACCGCCGCCATTTGAATATACCATCAGCTATATCTAATCACACTTAGTCTAATCGCAATTAGACTAATCGCAAAATGATATTAAGGAAGGTGTTCTCGTGTTCATCGGCAGAGAGAACGAACTCGAAAAGCTGCACCGGCTTTATGAGGAAAAAGGCTTCCAGATGCCCGTGATCTACGGCCGCAGGCGGGTGGGAAAAACCCGGCTGATCCGTGAATTCTGTGCGGGGAAAAAAACGCTCTTCTATGCGGCGATCGAGCAAAACGATACGGAAGCCCTCCGCATGTTCTCAGACGAAGTGCTCCGGTGCCTCCCCGGGAAGCAGTCGTCCTTCATTTCCTCTTTCGATTCCTGGGACTCGGCCTTCAGATACGTAGCCGACTTTGCCCGGGAAGAGAGAATTGTCCTTGTCATCGACGAATTTCCCTACATCGCCTCAGCCAACCCGTCGCTGCCCTCAATCCTCCAGAAAGCCATCGATCATTATTTCTCCGGGACACAGCTTTTTCTCATCCTGTGCGGATCCTCCATGAGCTTCATGGAACACCAGGTTCTGGACTACAAAAGCCCCCTCTACGGCAGGCGGACCGCCCAGTTCAAAATCCAGCCCCTCGACTGCTTTGACAGCATGAAGTTTTTCCCGGGCTGGAAAGGACACGAACAGCTCTACGGATACGGAATCACCGGAGGAATACCCCAGTACCTCCTTGCTGCAGGGCGTCACGGCAGCTTCAGACAGGCCGTCGAAGAGGAGTTTCTGGCAGGGACCGGCGTCCTGTTCGAGGAGCCGGCCAATCTCATGAAACAGGAAATGCGGGAGCCCGCGGTCTACAATTCCATCCTTCGGGCCATCGCAGGGGGTGCAAGCCGCCAGGCCGAAATTTCCACCAAGGTCGGCATGCCGTCAAAAAGCGTGGCGAACTACCTCAAGGCTCTCATCGACCTGGAGATACTCCGGAAAGACTACCCCTTCGGGGACAACAACAGCAGAAAAGTGGTCTACCGGGTGAAAGACCAGCTCTTCCGCTTCTGGTACCGGTTCATCCCCGGCGCCATGTCCCTCATCGGGATGGGGATGCCGGACGAGGCTTTCGAAAAGATGATCGCTCCTCATTTCAGCGACTACTTCGGCCCAGTGTTCGAGGATATCTGCCGCCAGTACCTTGTCCGTCTGAACAGGCAGAAAAGTCTGCGTACAGTCTACCGGGAATTTGCCCGCTGGTGGGGCAGCGACCCGGAAACCAGGCAGCAGGAGGAAATCGACATCGTGGGATCCGACATTGAGTGGGCCCTTTTCGGGGAGTGCAAATGGAAAGGCGAGAAGACCGGTCTGCGGGAAATGGAAAAACTGCAGAAGCGCTCCACGCTGCTGCTGAGGGACAAAAAACGGGAATACTGCCTCTTCAGCAGGGCAGGTTTTACCGAGGGACTGCGAAAAGAGGCTGAAAGAACGGAAAACACTATGCTGGTAAATCTGGAAAAACTGCTTGGAGAGATCTAATCTTCTTAGGGCCAAAGGGCGAGATTCCCCCTCCCCGGAGATGTCTTTGTCTGTTGTCCTGTGGCCAATGCCCTGGAATTTTGTCATCCTGAGGGCTGTTTTTTCGCCCGATCGCGTCCCCGGAGGGGAAGGTCACTCGGTTTTGACTCTACAGTTGTTCGGAATGGCAGACCGAAAGCGAGATCCTTCGCTGCGCTCAGGATGACACCCTCCGTCCCGAACGAACGGGATTGCCCTTGTTTGTCATCCTGAGGGCTGTTTTTTCGCCCGATCGCGTCCCCGGAGGGGAAGGATCTCGGTTCTGACTCTACAGTTGTTCGGAATGGCGGACCGAAAACGAGATCCTTCGCTCCGCTCAGGATGACACCCTCCGTCCCGAACGAATGGAAATTGCCTGTCGTCCCGAGCGCGCGAAGCGAGGAGTTAACTCACCTCAGGATGAGAACAACCTATCAATCCAAAAGAATATTTAAACCAGGCCATCCTTTTCTATTTCAATGTCACTTCAAGGTCTTTTTCCAGCGCACGGGCAACACGCCTCAGAAATTGCAGGGAAGGGTTGTAGCGTCCGGATTCCAGCCTGCTGATATTGCTTTGGCTTGTTCCCATTCT
>NZ_JAESIH010000003.1 GCF_016756745.1 Aminivibrio sp. | reverse complement strand
GCTTTTCGATGGCCCGAGCAATCGGGTGCGGGATTCATTGATGCGGGTTCAGGCATAGAAAAATCCCCACCCCCTGACTGGGGAAAATCTGATGCAAAACTGGGGAAAAAGGGCTTGCACAAAACACCAATGT
Organism: Aminivibrio sp.; assembly: GCF_016756745.1. NCBI lineage: Bacteria > Thermotogati > Synergistota > Synergistia > Synergistales > Aminobacteriaceae > Aminivibrio > Aminivibrio sp. Next base: position 17,979 of record NZ_JAESIH010000003.1, on the reverse strand, counting down.
CAAGACACAAAATCTCAGAAGATCCGAATAACTCCTTTCATTAGGCTGCATGGATCTTTTGTTGCCGGGCAAAAGCATCGGGAGTAAGTCCCCCCAGCGATGCATGGGGGCGGATCGCGTTGTAGTCATAAATGTATTTGTTGACAGCTGCGATCATCTCCTTTGGTGTGATGTACTCGTTGATGTAGATATCGGTTTCATAGGCTTTAAAATGATCTTTTAAGCATTTCGAAAAACGAAAAAAACATTTCAACTCTGAAATTTATTTTATTAAATAAAGGTAATGGTTTGCTTACATTATGTTTATGTACTCTATGCTTAATTAAGCTATGATGAAAGAAAAAAGATTGGTGTTTTTTTTCTGCCACCAAGCCTATCCATTGATCATGTGCCGGCACCTGAGTAGGGAAAGGGAGTATGCAATCGAGTAGATTTTTTTTAAAAGCCATACAGCACCCCCAATAACAGCTTTTCAAAATATTCCTTACTACTCCGTGCCTCATGTTTTTTATTAAAAATTCGTGATAAACATTTTCATCATCTTCTTCATCATCTTCTTCATCATCTTCAAATATCAAAGCGTTATGTAAAACAAGATCTTTTCCTGAGGTCAAGAAACATTTTCTGACTTCTTGCACTTTGTTAGGAAGCCAAATATCATCCTGGTCACTTAAAAAAATAACCTCATTTTTACACTGTTTTAGAGCATTCTCAAAGTTGCTCACCACCCCTTTACGCGGATTTTTGATGACTTGTACTCTTTTGTCACTTTTATATTCATTTAAAAGGTTCAATGTTTCATCAGTGGATCCGTCGTCAGATATTATTACTTCGTCCTGAAAATCCAGTTGGCATAGAATAGAGTCCAATTGTTCTTTCAGGTATTTTTCGCCATTATATGTAGCCATTGCAACAGAAACATTCACAAATATCACCTAACATTCAATTGATGGTTTTTTTAGAGTGATTATATACGACCATATTTGTCCTCAAACCTGACGATGTCATCTTCTCCGAGATAGCTTCCAGATTGTACTTCGATAAGTTCCAGGGGTATCTTGCCTGGGTTTTCAATGGAATGACGCTTCCCAATGGGTATAAAGGTAGATTCATTCTCTGAGACCAGGAAAGTTCTATCCTCAAGGGTGATCTTTGCGGTTCCGGTCACCACGATCCAGTGCTCTGCCCTATGATGGTGCATTTGAAGGGAAGTTCTGGCTCCAGGTTTTACTGTGATACATTTGACTTGGTACCGTGCCCCGTTGCCGATGCTGTCGTACGATCCCCAGGGGCGGAACACTTCGCGCTGATTGAGATGTTCATGTCGCCCGGTGTTCTTTATTTCTTCCACCAACTCTTTAATTTGTTGAACATGGTCTTTGGACGCCACGAGAACGGCGTCTTTTGTCTCAATAATTACAAGATCCTTCACTCCAAGGGCCGTTACGAGTCTATGGTCTGCCCGAATGAGACAGTTTTCTGCGGAGATGGTTTTGATATCCCCCTGGAGTGTATTTCCCGCACAATCCTTTTCACATACCTCCCAGAGGGAGTTCCATGAACCGATGTCGCTCCAGCCGGCATCGAGGGGAATGACGGAAGCGAATTCTGTCTTTTCCATGACGGCATAATCTATGGAGATGTCGGGGCATTGAGTGAACTCTTCGCCTTTGATCCGCAGGAAGTCAAGATCTTTTGAGAGCTTTTCCATTGCCTTTTTGCAGGCCGCAAAGATTTCCGGGGCATGGCGCTCGAGCTCTTCGAGATAGGTTTTTGCTCTGAACAGGAACATGCCGCTGTTCCAGAGGAATTCCCCTGTTTCCAGGTACTTTGCGGCTGTTTCGGAATCGGGTTTTTCAGTAAAGGAAGCGATCACAAAAATATTGTTGCTTCTTTCTTCGCCTTTGCGTATGTATCCGTATCCTGTTTCCGGCCTGGTTGGCACGATGCCGAAGGTGACGAGCCTTCCTGATTCGGCCTCGGGGACGGCTTTCTGAACGGCGCTGCGGAAGGCCTCCGGCCCAGTGATGACATGGTCGGCCGGAAGGACGAGAAGAAGGGGATCGTCTTCCCGGGTAAGGGCATGAAATGCCGACAGAGCTATGGCCGGTGCGGTATTCTTCGGCTCGGGTTCAAGGATGATCGAGGCGGAATTTCGGCCTGCTTCCCGGAGTTGTTCCGCAGCGAGGAACCGGTGCTCTTCGCTGCACACAACCACGGGTTCTCTGCAGGGCAGCCCCTCGAGCCTGTCCAGGGTCTGCCGGAACATGGTGGCATCCCCGAAGAGCTTCAGGAACTGCTTCGGATTGAGCTGCCTCGAAAGAGGCCATAATCGTGTTCCGGCCCCTCCGGCCATAATGACAGGTGTGATCATTCGCCTCGTCTCCTTAGTCCATGTTTTTTCAGCTTCGAAGGTTGCTTTCGCTGGCAAGGAACCATTGATACGTGCTGTGCAATCCTTCATAGAGAGGAATCTTGGCCTTCCATCCCATTGCATCGATCCGAGAGACGTCAAGCAGTTTCCGCAGTGTTCCGTCAGGTTTTGTCGTGTCGAATTCGATCCTGCCAGCAAAGCCGACAACATTCGCTATTGTTTCGGCCAGTTCGCGGATGGAGCAGTCGATACCTGTGCCGACATTTATGTGAGAGAGCATGGGTAATGTGTGTTCTGAATAGGTTTTCTCATCGAGTTCCATGACAAATACGCTTGCGGAGGCCATATCATCAACGTGGAGAAACTCCCTCATGGGTTTTCCGCTTCCCCATACGGTCACGGTTTTGTCCCCGTTCATTTTTGCCGTGTGAAACCGATGGAGCAGGGCAGGAATGACGTGGCTGTTTTCGGGGTGGAAGTTGTCGCCTGGGCCGTAGAGGTTTGTGGGCATGATGCTCCGATAGCTTGTGCCGTACTGGCGGTTGAAACTTTCGCAGAGCTTGATCCCCGCTATTTTGGCGATAGCATAGGGTTCGTTGGTCGGTTCAAGGGTACCTGAGAGAAGTGCTTCCTCTTTCATGGGCTGGGGGGCGAACTTCGGGTAAATGCAGGACGATCCGAGGAACAGCAGCTTCTTTACCCCCGCTTTTTGTGCGGCGGAGATGATGTTAGTTTCAATGACGAGGTTCTGCAGAATGAATTCGGCGGGAAAGGTATTGTTGGCGTGGATGCCCCCCACCTTTGCGGCGGCAAGATATACTTCCTCTACCGGTTGGCTTCCGAAGAAATCATTTACAGCCTTCTGGTCAAGAAGATCCAGTTCCTGTCTTGTACGGGTTATGATATTGCTGTAGCAGGCTTCTTTGAGCTGCCTGACGATCGCAGAGCCTACGAGTCCCCTGTGACCGGCAACGAAAACGGGCATGTCTTTCTTCTGTGTCATTTTCTATTCCCTCGCTATGGGTGTGTGAAAGCCGTTCCGCTGCAACAATGCCGTTTTTTTCGCCTGGATCAGGTCTTCGGCAATCATTTCAGCGCACAGTTCATTGATGGTGATTTCGGGAGTCCATCCAAGCTTCTCTTTTGCTTTTGTCGGGTCGCCGATGAGTGTTTCGACCTCTGCGGGCCTGAAGTACCTCGGGTCGACGCGGACGATAACGTCGCCCGCAGATACCGAGGGCGCCCAATCTCCTTCCGTTTTCTCCACAACGGCGATTTCGTCCGTCCCCTTTCCCTGGAAGCGCAGTGTTATTCCTAGGTGCGCTGCGCTCATGGCCACAAAGTCCCGGACAGAGTACTGCCGGCCTGTGGCGATGACGAAGTCCTCGGGTTTTCCCTGCTGGAGCATCATCCACTGCATCCGGACGTAGTCCCTGGCATGCCCCCAGTCCCTCAGGGCGCCCAGATTGCCGAGAAACAGACATTTTTCGAGCCCCTGGGCGATGTTGCAGAGGCCACGGGTGATCTTCCTGGTGACAAATGTCTCACCCCTTCGGGGAGATTCGTGGTTGAACAGGATGCCGTTGCAGGCGTACATGCCGTACGCTTCTCTGTAGTTCACGGTGATCCAGTAGGCGTAGAGTTTTGCGGCCGCGTAGGGGGAGCGGGGGTAAAAGGGAGTCGTTTCCTTCTGGGGTATTTCCTGGACAAGCCCGAAGAGTTCGGAAGTGGATGCCTGGTAGAAGCGTGTCTTGCCCTTGAGGTCCAGAAGGCGTATGGCCTCGAGAAGCCTCAGGGTGCCGAGTGCGTCCACGTCAGCGGTGTATTCCGGCGATTCGAAGCTGACCGCCACGTGGGACTGTGCCCCCAGGTTGTATACTTCGTCAGGCCGTACCTGCTGCATTATGCGTGTCAGGTTTGAGGAGTCAGTGAGGTCACCGTAGTGAAGGATAAAATTCTGGTGCTCCACGTGCGGATCCTGGTAGATATGGTCAACCCTTTGGGTGTTGAAGAGGGATGACCTTCTTTTTATCCCGTGGACCTGGTATCCTTTTTCGAGCAGAAACTCCGCGAGATAGGATCCGTCCTGGCCCGTGATTCCTGTAATGAGTGCTGTTTTCATTGACTTTCCTCCGTCATTGAAACTCTAGAAACTGAATTATCGGCAAATGTAGCTCAGGAGCTTTGAGGGAATCTTCAACATCAAAAAAACAATGTTTGTGTAAATACCGTTTTCCTTGCATGCGCGGACGATCTCGAAGTTCTGATGAATTCTCCAGAAAAAACCGTTACTGCTGATGCCACCGTTACGCATTTTCACCATCACGTGAGGATATCGACCAAAAATCGCACCGCTTTTCAAGAAACGAGCCATCAATTCAAAATCTGCCGCTACACGATAATCAAGCTTATAATAGCCCAACCTCTCGAAAAGTTCTCGTTTAGCGTAGAAACCAGCATGAGGGATCATGATTCCGATTCGCACTTTTCGGGGGGAGAAATTCTTCGATGAGTAAAGACGGACAATCTTTTCCGGATGATCTCTTTGGACATAGATAACATCAGCATATGAACAATCCAATGAAGGATTTTCTTGTAAGAAAGAGACCAAATCTTTTATCGTATTTTGATCAGCAAGGAAGTCATCAGAATTGAGTATACCTACGAAGTCTCCTTTCGCTAGCCTGATCCCCTTATTCATTGCATCGTATATACCTTTGTCCGGCTCACTGATTACCCTGGCAATTTTAGTGCGGTACTCCTCAATAATCGCAAGTGTGCCATCTGTGGAGGCACCGTCGATGATTATGTATTCAATATTAGGATATGTCTGCGATAGAACAGAAAGAATTGTGTCACGTATAGTGAGTTTACTATTATAGGATACTGTTATTATAGAAATTTTCATCTGATTTTGCCCCTTGGCATGTTCTTTTTCGTTTGGTAAAACTATTAGTTTGCATAAATCTCGATTAGATAATCTTCACCCATCTTGTCCCACTCCTCTTTTTTTCCTACACCTGAAAGGCAAAAACGGAGGAGCGAGGGTGGAAAGGAGAATATTCGAGCTTTTCTCTTTTCCCACAGAGCAGCCAATTGAATCAGCTCTTTTGTTGACAACGGTTCGTCATCGCAGGCGAAGTGGACATTAATGCCCGGTTTATCTCTTTCCAGCCCTTCCAATATTAGGGAATCCAGTTTTTCAATAAAGACAAAGTATCTTTTATTGTTTACGCTGCCCAAGGGGAGAGGAATACCCATCCGCACCAGTTTCGTCAAACGCGCGAAATTTCCGGGCGCCTTCGGGCCGTAGACCATTGTGGGGCGGAATATGGTCAATGAGGCGTCTGCCTTTTCAAAGAGAGCCGAGAGCTTTTGTTCCGCCTCCCATTTTGATTTCCCGTAGTATGTGGTCGGATTGACGGGGCTGTTTACGGTTAATGGTTCCGTCGTTTTGTTCACGCCGTAGACCGCCACTGTGCTCAGAAAGACAAAGGAGCGGACACCGTTTGCCAGTGCCTGCTTCGCCAAAGCGGCGGTCGCATCGGTGTTTGTCCTGCGGAAGAGATCCTCGGTTTTTTTATCCTGTGTCTCCTTTTTGTGGACTATGGCGGCAAGATGGACCACTCCGTCCACGCCTTCCAGGGATTTCGACCAATCGGTTTCCCCGCTGATCGCACCCGTCACAACAGGTTTTACCCCTTCGGGAAGCAGTTCTGCGTCCTTTTGGTTCAGAAGAGAGCCGGTCACTTCATACCCGTTTTTCAGAAGGTGAGAACACAGGTTCCTGCCGATATACCCTGCGGCTCCCGTCACAAGAATTCTTCTCATTTCGTCACTTCCATTGATCGCAGTTTTGCGGAGATTTTTCCGTAGAGCAGTTTCCACGTCATTATAAGGGCAACATATACTCCGGCAAAGAGCAGGAGGGGAAATGGCCTGAAGCGCCATACAGCAGCCGAAAGAAGAAGTGTTACAAGAAAAATTGCTCCTGTTACGGCTGCATGGGGATACCCCGCCTTGATGAACTGCTGGTACAGGTGATCCCGATGGGCTTCCGACAGGCGCTTTCGCCTTCTTGCGCGCATGACCAGGGTGAGGGTGGCATCCACGGCAAAGACGGAAACGAGTACGGCCCAGGTGAGGAGCGGCAAAGTATTTGTGTTCTCGGTGGAGAGGGCGAAGCAGAAGAAGGCGAAACCCAGGAATCCGCTGCCGGCATCGCCCATGAAGACCTTTGCGGGCGACCAGTTCCAGATTAGAAAGCCAAGCACCGAGGCAGCCAGGGCGAAGAGGGCGACTGAGACGGGGGTACCCGTTGTGAGAAAGGCGCCTGCCAATGCGACGAGGGCCGCTTCACCCGCAGCGAGGCCGTCGATACCATCCATGAAGTTGTACAGGTTGATCATCCATACGCCGCCGATAAATGCGAGAACGTGCCCGATATAGCCCAAGGGCAGGGAGGCAAATCCCATCGAGAGGGAGGGCATGCCTCCAAGGTGATACAGGGCCCAGAGTACAGCCATGCTGTGGACGCCGAGGCGCTGCCAGGCGGGGAGGGGGTTCCTGTCGTCAATCCACCCGATGGCGGCGACGGCCAGGCCCCCTCCGGAGAGGGCGAGCCAGAGGGATGCTTCCCTCGGGAAAAAGAAGGGGCACAGGAGGATAACGGCAAGAAAAAGAGCGACGAAGACCACGCCTCCGCCCCGTGGGGTGGGGAGAGTGTGGGAGCTGCGCTCGTTGGGGATGTCCAGAATGGCCTTTTGCCGTGCGTAGTTGATGTAGAGTTTTGTTCCAATGCAGGAGAGGAGAGCCAAACCGGAAAAAAACACGAGAGAAAGAAGGGTCATTTCCCGTTCTCCTCACTGCAGACCTGGCAATGGGGTATGAGTTTCCCCAGTTTTTCCCTGATTGCCCGTCCGTTTTCTTGTTCCGCTGCCTGCCGGAGTTCTTCCAGCAGTTCGGGCAGTTCGGCGGGGAGGCCGTTGTTCCGTGCCACGAAGATCTTCTTGAACCGGGAGGCTTCCGTGCCTTCCTCGGCGGTGAGAAGTTCTTCGAAGAGTTTTTCGCCCGGGCGGATGCCCGAGAAGACGATGTCGATGTCCGTGCCGGGCTCGAAGCCTGAGAGGCGGATGAGGTCCGATGCCAGGTCGATGATCTTGACCGGCTGGCCCATGTCGAGTACGAAGACGGAACCGTTCCGCTTCATTCCTCCCGCCTGGAGGACGAGCTGGGCTGCCTCGGGAATGGTCATGAAGTACCGGGTCATCTCAGGGTGGGTGACGGTGACGGGGCCGCCCCGGCGGATCTGCTCCTTGAAGGTGGGGATGACGCTGCCCCTGCTGCCCAGCACGTTTCCGAAACGGACGGAGACGAAGGCCCTTCCCGGGAGGGCATTTTCCGCCGCCGAGCGGACGATCATTTCGGCCACCCGCTTGGAGGCGCCCATGACGGAGGTGGGGTTCACTGCCTTGTCGGTGGAGATGTTGACGAAGACCTCCACGGCGTGCTCCAGGGCGAGTTCCGCCAGGTTTTGGGTGCCGAAGACGTTGTTGAGGATGGCTTCTTCGGGGTTCTCTTCCATGAGGGGGACGTGCTTGTGGGCCGCGGCGTGGAAGATCACCCGGGGAGAGTGGGTTTCGAAGACGCGCCTCAGGCGTTCCCGGTTCCGCACGTCGGCCACCACGGTGGTGAGGGTGCGGAAGTGATGGATGCTCCGGAGTTCCTGCTCGATCTGGAAGAGGCTGTTTTCTCCCCGCCCCAGGAGGATGATGCGCCGGGGTTCGAAGGGGAGGATCTGCCGGACTATCTCGCTGCCGATGGATCCGCCCGCGCCGGTGACGAGGACCACGCGGCCGGTGATGTACCCGGCGATCTCGTCCAGGTCCAGCCGGACAGGGTCGCGGTTGAGGAGGTCTTCCACCTCCACGTCCCGGATTTGCGAGATGGAGACCTTGCCCGAGAGGACTTCCCATATTCCGGGGATGATCCGGGCAGGAACGCCGGTTTTTCGTACCGTTTCGAGGATGGACCGGATGGTGTCGCCCATGACGGAGGGAATGGCGATGAGGATTTCGTCCACCGATTGGCCCCGGGCCACCGCGGCGAGTCGTTTCACCGGGCCGAAGACAGGGTAGCCCACGAAGGTAGTGTTCCACTTTCCGGGATCGTCGTCGAGGTAGCCCACCGGGGTGAGGCCGGATTCGGGGTGGCGGAGCATTTCCCGGACGATCATGGTGCCGGCGTCCCCGGCGCCGATGACGAGGACCCGCTTGTTCTGTTCCCTGCCTTTTCTGCGGACGTTTCCTTCGAGGAAGAGGCGGACCAGAAGGCGGGCGGTACCCCAGGCAATGAGCAGCAGCATGCCGTCGATGAGGGGAATGCTGCGGGGGATGCGGTAGTAGGGCGACAGGAGGAAGGCCGCCGTGGAGGAGAGAAGGGTGAAGGCGGCGACGGCCTTGCCGAGGCGGGTGAGGTCACGGACGCCGATGTTCCTCCAGGACTGCCGGAAGAGGTTGAAACCGAAAATTACCGCTGCCTTGATGGGCACGCTGAGGAGGATGTAGAAGACTTCGCTCCGTTGATAGAGCTTCGGGATCGGAAGGTCGAGGCGCAGCGCAAATGCCCCCCACGACGCGGCGGCGGCGAGGGCGAGGTCGATGGCGAATTTGATCAGGAAGGAATTCCTGCAGATTTTCATCAAGGCTATTCCAGCCCCCTTGGGGGAGTTAGCCCTTCCGGGTACCGAAGAGCTTTATGGCTGCCGAGAGTTCCTCCAGTTTTGCCTTGCGGGCAGGGTCGTTTTTCGCGTTCCGGGCGAATTCGCGGATAAAGGCGCCGAAGATGCCGATAAACCCGCCAAGGAAGCAGGCCATCACCACAATGAGGGTTCTGCGGGGTCTGCTGCGCTGCTCGGGCACCGATGCCTTTTCAAGAATCTGGAGGGAGATGGGCTCCGCCTTTTCCTGTTCGAGCACCTTGCTGTACTGGGCCAGAACGGCGAAATAGAGCTCTTCCTGGGTTTTCAGGTTTCTCAGGGCTTCGATGTATGAAGCTCCTCCATTCGGGAATTTTTTGATTGTGTCAGGGGATATCCCTTCCTCGAGTCTCTTGCCGCCGGACAATTCCTTTTTTTCTTCTGCGGTCAGGGAGGAGGAGTCTACAAGTCGGCTCAGGGCGTTCTCCCCGGCGGCGAATTTTTCCTGGAGCTCCCTGATTTCCGTTTCAAGGAGTTTTTTCTGCCGGCGCACCTGCTCCATCTGCCCCTGATGGAGTACGAAAAGTTGTTTTTGTGTTTCTTCGACGATTGAATTGGCCATGTCGGCGGCGAGAACGGGGTCCGATACCTCCACGGTCATGGTGATGAGGGAGGAGTCTTTGTCCGTCTTTAGGGATATGGACTCATTCAGGGCTTTGATTGTCTTCATCAGAGATTCGGACTGCCAGATTTTCTGGAGGCTGTGGGTTTCAGCGATCCTGGAGAGGACCGGGGTGCTCTTCGTAACCTGGACGACGAAGCTTGCTGGATTTCGCTGATCTTCGTTCATCGTGGCCGGAAGAAAGATGGTTTCAGCCTTGTAGGCTGGTGTCATGAAAAAGGTCGCTCCGGCGGCCGTGAGGGCAAAAAGGAAAGCCGTGCCGAAGATGAAGAATTTGTTCCGGGCAAAAACGATGAGCAGGTCGAGAAGGTCGATTTCGTCTTCATCCCCGCAGGGAATTCGGGGATCGGCAGGCTGCTGGATTTCGGTCATGGGAATGCAGTTCCTCCTAGATACGTTTTTGGGGTGATATACGGAAAAATTATAGCATCATATACGGCGGGCGGGGTTTTTGTTCGTTTAGTTCTTCATGTTTTTGCTTCAGAAAGGAATCCGGAAGAAAGTGATCTTGAAATATGATGTCTATTTGTATATATTAGAGGTCGAGGGCACTCTTATAGATGTCCGGGAAGAATCCTGGCTATCTTGAAATTCGGGAGGAATTGACATGGCAGTGTATTCGCCTTTGAAGAGTTCCGTAGTGCTTCGCCTCAATACCGGCACCGGCGGCGACGGCAAGATGATCGTCCGGTCCGTGACCATGAGCCGGATCCGTCCGGCGGTGGATGCCACGTCGCTGAAGTCGGCGACGGACGCCCTTGGTTCCCTTTTTGATTATCCGGTGCTGGCAGTGGAGAAAGTGGGCACCGATTCCGTGGAAGCCGCCTAGGCTGAAAGGAGAGTGAAGTGAATTGAAGACATTTCGGATGAAGTTTCTGACTGATCTCGGCAAGACCTTCGTGGTGTCCCTGAACTACGCGAAGGAGAGCATCTCCGCCGCCGAGGCGGAGGCGGCCATGGACGCGGTGATCGACAACGATATTTTCGATCAGGCGCTGGTGTCCATTGCCGGTGCGGAGCTTGTGGACCGCACGGTGACGGAGATTCTGTAGGCGGCTTTAACGGCAGGGGAGGGGGAGTCCTCTCCCCTCTGTTTTCTGATATGAAGGAGGAAGCCGAATAATGGAGGATTTTATGTCCACGGTGGTGCAGAACGGGTTCTCCGTGGCGGTGGCGGCCTTTCTGCTGGTACGCATGGAACGCCGTCTGGAGGAGCTGTCCCTGGCCATCCGGGATTTGCATGCGGCCATAATTTCTGGGAGAACACTGTCGTCCTGAACGGAGGGATCTCGGAGCATCTCGAGCATAGCGAGGGGAGGATCTGCTTTTGCTTGTCATCCTGAGGCCGGTATTTGGGCCGAAGGATCTCGGGCTTGAGGTACTCCAGAGTCAAAATCGAGGTCCCTCCACCCTACGGTCGTTCGGGACGACAAGTAAAGGCAGAATCGAGGTCCTTCCCCTCCGGGGATGCTGCGCGATCGCCTTGCTCGGGACGACAGACAAGGGCAAAACCGAGGTCCTTCGCCTTGCTCAGGACGACAAAAAACGAGCGCTCGTTCGGGACGACAGCGGGTTGTCATTCCGAGACCGGTTCCTATGGCGGAGGGATCTCGGGCATGAGTTAGTAGAGAATCAGAGGCGAGGTCCCTCGTCGCTTCGCTCGCTCGGGACGACAGACAAGGGCAAAACCGAGGTCCTTCGCCTTGCTCAGGACGACAGGTATTTGGATGTCATCCTGAACGAAGTGAAGGATCTCGCCCCTAAGGCAGTCCAGAACCAAACCCGAGATCCTTCGTCGCTTCGCTCCTCAGGATGACAAAGCAAGTTATTCGCATCAATAAAGGTGGTGAATGTATGGCAGAAAAATCAACCCGGCTGAATGATCTTCCCGTGGCGGAGCATTTTCGCCTCCGGGAATTCGAATGTCCCTGCTGCCACTGCGTGAGGCTCTGTCCTCTCCTGGTGGAGCTGCTCGAGGCCGTGAGGGCCCAGTGGGGAAAGCCTGTGGTCATCAGCAGCGGATATCGGTGCCCGTCCCACAACAAGCGCGTGAAGGGGGCGGCGCGGAGCCTCCATCTGGAGGGGCGGGCGGCGGATGTGCTGGTTCCGTTCAACGAGCAGCCGGCGGTGGAAGTGTTTGCACGGCGGGCGGGCTTCACTCAGGTGATTCCCTACGGCCGGCGGAATTTCATGCATCTTGGGATAGCCTAACGGAGGGATGAATGGAGTTTCCGAAATATGATATGGAGTCCGAGCTCCGGCGTTTCCGGCCCCTCGTGACGGCCACGGCCCGGAGATACGCAGGGAGGGGAGCGGAGTTCGACGACCTGGTGCAGGAAGGATACCTTGCCCTGCTGGAGCTGATCCCGAGGTGCGGGGATCCGGAACGGCTGCCCCTCTTTTTGAAGAACCGGCTCCCCGCGAGGGTGAGAGCTGCCGCCCGGAAGGAATGGCGGCAGCAGTGCGTTCCCCTGGAAGAGGTGGAAGGAACGCCTGAGGAGCCTTCGTTTTTCGTCGAGCCGTTCATCCCGGACCGGGCGGTTGAGGAGTGTCTCGACGGGGAGGACAGGCAACTTGTGGTCCTTCTGGCGGGAGGATTTTCCCAGAAAGAGGCTGCAGAGAGGTTCGGCATAACACAACAGGCGGTAAGCGCCCGGCTGCGGCTGGTACGGAAGCGCCTTGCACCGCTGATCCAATAGAGAAAAAGACGAAGTGAGGGGGAAAGCGAGCCCCTCACTTTTTTTGTGAGGGAGGCGGTCTGGACGAATGCCTGTAAAAATGGGGGCTTTGTTGTCATCCCGAGGCCGGTTCCATGGCCGGGGGATCTCGGATGTGGGGCAGCCCAGATTCAAAGCCGAGATCCTTCCGGCGGAAAAGCACGCCGTCAGGATGACAAACAAGGGCAGCCCGCTGCCGCACGTTCGGGACGACAGAGGGTTGTCATTCCGAACGGCAAAGCCGGATCGCGCAACATCCCTGGAGGGGAGGAATCCCGGTCTTGAGGTAGTGCAAAACCCAAGGCGAGGTCCCTCGTCGCTGCGCTCGCTCGGGACGACAGACGACAAACTTGACCCTCCCCAGTGCATTCACTATACTTCATTCTGATTGAATATAGGCTTATTTCGGCCGGAGACTATATATTGTAGAAAAGGGGCGGCGGAATCCGCCTGAAAAATCGGGAGAGGTGTCCTATGACGGAAAAACGGCAGAACCAGCAGATTCAGAAGCAGGAGGAAATGAAGCCTGCCCAGCCCGAGGCGGTCTGGCAGGAGTACGACGAAGACGAGATTTCCCTGGGGGATCTCTTTTCCACGATCTGGAGGGCACGGGGAAGGATTGCCGTCTATACCCTCGCGGCGGGCCTCGTCATCCTTGCCCTCATCCTCGGGGTGTATTTTTTCCAGGAAACGGAATACGTGGCGAAACAGGAGTTCCGGCTCCAGTTTACCGGCGCGGACCAGAACCAGTATCCCAACGGGATGAAGTTCAGCACGGCGGACATACTGTCGACGGAAGTCCTTGACAAGGTCTACCGGCAGAACGATCTCGGGAAGTACATGACCTTTTCCGACTTCAGGGCCGGGCTGGCCGTCTTCCAGATGAACGACAGGCTCCGGCTGCTGGAGTTCGAGTACTCCCAGAAGTTCAACGAGAAGAACCTGACCATGGAAAACCGCCAGCGCCTCGAGCAGGAATTCCTTGAGAAAAAGAAGGCCCTCATGGTTCCCGTGTATTCCCTCACTTTCATCCAGGGAGGGCGGACAGGTTCCATTCCCAACAATGTGGCGGCGAAGGTGCTGCAGGACATTCTGAGAGAGTGGTCCCTCTTTGCCGACCGGGTGAAGGGAGCCAACATGTACCAGCTCGAGCTGGTGTCCCCGAACGTGCTGAAAAAAGAGGATATAGAGGCCGAGGACTACCTGGTGGCCACGGATATCCTTCGGATAATGATCAGGAGGGTCAGCAAGGATCTCGAGTCCGTTGCCGGGCTGCCGGGCGCGAGGGTGGTGAGGGTAGGGGAGCAGGGGATTTCCCTGAGCGACCTGAGATACCGTCTTCAGGACCTGGAGCGTTTCAAGCTGAACCCGCTCCTTGGGCTTATCCGGCAGACCGCTGTTTCGAAACACCCCGAATTTACCCTGGGGTATCTGCAGAACCAGATTTTTGACCTCAAGCTGAAGATTGATCAGGCTGCGGCCAACGTGGCAATCTATGAAAACTCCCTGAACCAGTACATCGCAAAGAGCAGGGGGACCGGCCTCTCCCCGGCCCAGGGAGAGGGGACGCCGGGACCGTCCTCCCAGCAGGGAATGTTCAGCAACGTGCCGGCAATGATTCCCCAGTTCGGTGAATCCTTCCTTAACAGCCTGGTCCAGATGGCCCAGGAGAATTCCGACGCCATGTTCAGGCAGACCATCACGAAGAACGTCATCGACGCGGGGCTGGAGAAGACCGACCTGGAGTTCCAGTCCAAATTTTACGAGGACATGTGGATAAAGATTTCCGAGCAGAAGAATTCAGGGGATGCAAAAAGCGACGGTGATAAAGACTTTTTTAAACTTGCTGAAGAAAGGGTAGAAAAGATTCAGCAGGAGATTTTCGAAGGGCTTAAAAACTCCATAAAAGACCTGAACCTGCTGTATGACAGCCTGAGCAGGAGCAATCTGAACGCGGATGCGGTGCTGTACAGCGTGACATCGCCGGCCCTCTTTTCCGTCGAGAAGCCCGTGAGCGCCAAAAGGCTCGTGATGTTCGCCGTTCTCGGCATGTTCCTCTGTGTGGGCGTGATTCTTCTGACGGTGCTCGTGAAGGGAAGCGGCAGGGGCAGGGAGCGGACGGCCTGAGAGCGGCAATTCGCGGAAAATCTGGTGAAAAAGAGGCGGGGGAGAAATCCCCCGTTTTTTTATTCCGAAGGGGGGAAGCCCTGTTTGGGATGAAAGGGTGTTGTTTGTCATCCCGAGGCCGGGGCAGGGCTGAGGGATCTCGCTCCCGTTTTGTTATTCCGAACGGCGAAGCCCGATCGCGCTCGCGCAGTACCCAAGCCAAGCGGAGGGAGCATCCCCGGAGGGGAAAAACCTCGGACTTGTCATCCTGAACGAAGTGAAGGATCTCGCCCCTAAGGCAGTCCAGATTCAAAGCCGAGATCCTTCCGGCGAAAAGCACGCCGTCAGGATGACAAACAAGGACAACCCCGCTCGTTCGGGACGACAGCGGATTGTCATCCTGAGGCCGGGGGTATGGCCGAAGGATCTCGTACTTGAGGCAGCCCAGAATCAAAGGCAGATCCCTCCTCGCTCCGCTCGTTCGGGATGACAGAAAGGTCTGTCATCCCGAGGCCGGCTTCATGGCCGAGGGATCTCGCTCCCGTTTTGTTATTCCGAACGGCGAAGCCCGATCGCGCTCGCGCAGTACCCAAGCCAAGCGGAGGGAGCATCCCCGGAGGGGAAAAACCTCGGACTTGTCATCCTGAACGAAGTGAAGGATCTCGCCCCTAAGGCAGTCCAGATTCAAAGCCGAGATCCTTCCGGCGAAAAGCACGCCGTCAGGATGACAAACAAGGACAACCCCGCTCGTTCGGGACGACAAAGGGTTGTCATCCTGAGGCCGGGGGTATGGCCGAAGGATCTCGGGCTTGAGGGCGTTCGAACCAAAGGCAGATCCCTCGCCCCCTTCGGGGATGCTCCGCGATCGCTCCGTTCGTTCGGGATGACAAACAAAGTCAAAATCGAGGTCCTTCGGGCTAAAAGCTTCCCTCAGGACGACAAACCCAAGTAAACCCAAGCAAACCCAAGCAAACCCGGAGTGGAGGGAAGCCCGGTCTTGGCAGTGTGTTTTTGTATGTTGAATAAAATACACTCAGGGGGTATAATATTTCCGGCTAAATGAAAATTTTCTCAAAAAGGCGGGTGTTTGAACGTGAAACAGTTCGACATCATTGTGATAGGCATGGGGCCGGCGGGCATGGCTGTTTCCGCCATGGGGTCGGCCATGGGGCTTTCGGTGCTGGCCATAGAGAAGCATAAAGTCGGCGGGGAGTGCCTGAACTGCGGCTGCATCCCCAGCAAGGCTCTGCTGAAGGCGGGGGAGGCCCTCCATTCCGCACGCAATCTGAAACGATACGGCCTGGACGGGGAGCTTCACCTGAACGCCTCGGATCCCATGCAGGTGGTCCGGGACAAGATCCACGGTATCAACGACAAGAAATTCCAGAAGGCCTTCGAGCGGGCGACACTGGTCAGCGGAACGGCCGAATTCCTGGACGACCGGACGGTCCAGGTGGACGGCGAGAGCTACACCGCAAAGAAGATCTTCATCGCCACCGGAACGGAGCCTTTTGTGCCTCCCATTCCGGGATTGAAGGACGTACCGGACATCCTGACGAACATGAACATGTTCGAGATTGAAAAGATGCCCGAATCCCTGACCATCATCGGCGGGGGAGCCATCGGTTCGGAGATGGCCCAGGCCTTTTCCCGCCTCGGGACGAAGGTGGCCGTCGCCCACATGGACCCCCATCTGGTTCCCGTGGGGGACGAGGAGGCCGCACGGGTGCTGGAGGACGTTTTCGCCAAAGAAGGCATCACGGTGTACAACGGGGCGAAAATCACCGGGGTCACAGTGAAGGACGGGAAAATTGTCACCGTGACGGACAAGGGGACGCTGACCTCGGAGCGGATTCTCGTGGCCGCCGGACGGAAGCCCGTACTCGAGTCCCTCCGCCTGGAACGGGCGGGGATCGAGTTCACGAAGAAGGGCATTACCGTGGACAGCCACATGCGGACGAACAGATCCCACATCTACGCCGTGGGCGACTGCAACGGCCAGAGCCTCCTTTCCCACGCCGCCATGCACCAGGGCATGCTGGCCCTCATGCACGCGATGTCGCCTTTCTCACTGTCCATGCTGAAAAGGGAGCGGTACGTGGTGCCCTGGTCGGTGTTCACCGAGCCGGAGATTGCCCAGGTGGGTTTGACCGAGAAGGAAGCCCGCGCCAGGGGGCTGAACATACAGGTCATGAAGAAGGACTTCCGGGCCTACGGCCGCACCGTGGCGGACGGGCACCCCGAAGGATTCATCAAGATCATCACCGACGGCCGGGGCAGGATCCACGGCGCCTCCATCGTCGGCGAGGCCGCCAGCGAACTCATCCACGAATGGACCATGGCCATCCAGTACAAAAAGCGGATGTACCACGTCATGATGATGCAGCACGCTTTCCCGTCGGTGTCCATGATCAACAAGATGATTGCCGAGGACTGGATGATGGAAAAAATGAAATCCGGCTGGATGCAGAAACTGGTGAAGTGGCTGAAGTAGGGGGGAAGGAATCCGCTTGCTCGGGACGGATGGTGTCATCCTGAGGCCGGGGGCATGGGCCAGGGATCTCGGTCTTGGGGCAGCCCAAAGTCAAAATCGAGGTCCTTCGCGTTGCTCAGGACGACAAAAAAACAAGTCCTCGGGAGGACGGAGGGTGTCATCCTGAGCGCAGCGAAGGATCTCGCTTTCGGTCTGCCATTCCGAACAACTGTAGAGTCAGAACCGAGATCCTTCCCCTCCGGGGACGCGATCGGGCGAAAAAACAGCCCTCAGGATGACAAAAGCCCAAAACGCCGGTCTCAGGACGACAAAAAACCGGGGAACGGGCCTCAGGGCGACAGCGGATTGTCATCCTGAGGCGGTCTCTGTGGCCGGGGATGCTACGCGATCCCTGCGGTGGTTCGGGACGACAGAGGGTTGTCATCTTGAACGAAGTGATCGCGCAGCATCCCGAGCATAGCGAGGGGAGGATCTCGCCCCTAATGCAGTCCAGATTCAAAGCCGAGATCCTTCCGGCGAAAAGCACGCCGTCAGGATGACAAAAGCCCAAAACGCCGGTCTCAGGACGACAGACAACTGCCGCTCGTTTGGGACGACAAGCAAATGCAAAATCGAGGTCCTTCCCCTTCGGGGATGCTCCCTCCGCTTCGCTTGGGTGCTGCGCGATCGCGATCACATTGCTCAGGACGACAAAAAACCGAGGCCCTCCTCATTTTCCCTGAATCAATCAATGAATTTCATTGCAATTAATATCTTATATGATATGATTACCCCTAAGTGAGAGAAAGGGGTTTTCTCAATGCGATGGAGAGTACTCTTCTACGTAAATGAGAACGGTAAAAGACCGGTAGAAGAATTTTTGAGAAAACTTCCTCCCGGACACCAGGGAAAAGCCATGCGTGCAATTGA
>NZ_JAESIH010000002.1 GCF_016756745.1 Aminivibrio sp. | reverse complement strand
CTCGGCATCGAGAAGCGGGGACATCTCGGCGGTTCTTTGTCCTGTGCCGACATCGTGGCAGCCCTCTATTTCTACAAGATGCGCCACGACCCGAAAGACCGTTTTATGCCCGACCGGGACCGGTTCATCATGAGCAAGGGACATTCCGTACTTGCCCAGTACGCCGCCCTTGCGGAGGCAGGCTATTTTCCGAAGGAGACCCTCAAAAAAACCAAGACCCTGGGATGTTTCCTCCAGGGACACCCCGAGCGGGAGACCCCGGGAGTGGAGGCCAACACGGGTTCCCTCGGCCAGGGGTTGTCCATCGGTGTGGGCATGGCTCTCGGCGGCCGCCTCGACGGTCTCGGCTACCACACATGGGTCATTCTCGGCGACGGGGAACTGGCCGAGGGGCAGGTCTGGGAAGCCGCCACGGCAGCCTCGGCCTTCAAACTGGACAACATCACCGCCATCGTTGACATGAACGGCATTCAGGCCGTGGGCAAGACCTGCGACCGATACGACCTCGGCGACATCCGCGGCAAATTCTCCGCCTTCGGCTGGAAAACCTTTGAAATCGACGGGCACGACATGGCACAGATAGTCAGGGCCCTCGACGAGGCGTCCGAAGTCAGGGGAGCTCCCACCGCCATAATCGCCCGGACGGTGAAGGGCAAGGGTGTATCCTTCGCCGAGAACACCCACGCCTACCACAACAACCTGCTGACGAAGGAACAGCAGGAACAGGCCGTGCGCGAAATACTCGCCATGTGAGGAGGACGGGAACCATGTTGATGAATCTTCGGACTGCCTACGGCGAGGAACTCCTCGCCGTCGCGAAAGAGAATCCCAGGGTCGTGGCCCTGGACGCGGACCTCTGCGGTTCCACCCAGTCGGTGGTGATCGAGAAGAACTTCCCCGAGCGGTATTTCGAGATGGGCATCGGCGAGCAGAACATGATCTCCGTGGCGGCAGGACTTTCCCTCACCGGCAAGATTCCCTTCGCCCACTCCTTCGCCGTGTTCGCCTCGGGGCGCCCCTTCGACCAGATCCGCCAGAGCGTCTGCCTGCCCAAACTCAACGTGAAGATCGTCGGCTCGAGCTGTGGTCTCTCCGACTTCGCCGACGGTGCCACCCACCAGTCCTTCGAGGATCTGGCCACCATGCGTGTGCTTCCCGGAATGACCGTCCTCTGCCCTGCCGACGGAGTGGAGACGAAATGGGCTGTCCGTGAAGCGGCAGCCATCGACGGGCCGGTCTACATCCGGCTGAACCGCAACGACCTTCCCGTTCTTTTCGACGAGAATACCCCCTTCGCCACGGGGAAACCGCTCGTGGTCAGGGGAGGATCCCAGGTGGCCCTCATCGGCACCGGCACCATGACTGCCATCGCCATGGAAGCTGCGTACCTTCTTGAAAAGAAGGGCATATCAGCCCGAGTGATCCACCTCGGGACCATCAAGCCCATCGACGGCGAGGCCCTCGCGAAGGCGATAAACGGCGCCAAGGGAATCGTCACCTGCGAAGAGCACAGCATCTACTGCGGGCTCGGATCGGCAGTGGCGGAAACCCTGTGCACCGCTCCCCTGCCCATGCGCATGGTGGGAATCCAGGATCGGTACGGCCAATCGGCGGTCTGCTACGAGGAACTCCTCGTGCATTACGGCCTGACGAAGGAAAACATCGCAGCGGCTGCGGAAAAATTGCTGTAAAGTTTCGATAAAATATATCCAACGGGAGGGATTGTTATGCAGAAAATAGGATTCGTCGGTCTCGGGATAATGGGAAAACCCATGGCGAAGAACCTTCTGGCAGCCGGAAAATCGCTGGTCGTCTATGACATCGTTCCGGCAGCCGTGGAAGAACTCGTCTCCGCGGGCGCGGAGAAAGGAACAAGCCCCAGGGACGTGGCGGAGCGGAGCGAAATGGTTATCACCATGCTGCCCAACTCCCCCCACGTGAAGGAAGCCGTCTGCGGCAAGGACGGAATCCTCGAAGGGGTCAAGAAGGGGCAAATCGTTGTTGACATGAGCTCCATCGCCCCCCTGGTGAGCCGTGAGATCGGCGCTCTGCTCGCCGAAAAGGGTGCGGAGATGCTCGACGCCCCGGTCAGCGGCGGGCAGGAAAAGGCCGAAAAGGGAACCCTCGCCATCATGGTGGGAGGAAGTCAAGTATCCTACGAAAAAGTGAAGGACATCCTCGCCTTCATGGGAAAAAGCACCCTCGTGGGTGACCTCGGCGCCGGGCAGACCACCAAGCTGGTCAACCAGAGCATCGTGGCCGTGAACATAGCCGCCGTCGCCGAGGGAATGGCCTTCGCGAAGAAGGCCGGAGTGGACCCGGAGAAGGTCTTCAACGCCATCCGGGGCGGCCTCGCCGGCAGCCAATGCATGGAGGACAAAGCCCCCCGCATGTTCGAGGGCAGGTACAACCCGGGCTTCCGCATCAACCTCCACATCAAGGACCTTACCAACGTCCTCGAGACAAGCCGTTCGCTCCACGTGTCCATGCCCCTGACGGCCCAGCTCATGGAAATGTTCCAGAACCTGGCCGCCGACGGCCACGAAACCCTCGACCACGGCGCCTTGGGCCTGTTTTACGAAAAGCTCAACAACCTTTCGCTGAAGAAATAAGGGACACAGTCCGGAAGCTGTTCCCTCCGGGGAGCGGCACACTTGCGAAAAAGGGGGGATGCCAGGGAGAGAGTCTCGAGATCCGGAATGGTATGCGGAGGTCCGAAAACTTCTGTTCCACAGATACCAATATCTGATAAAAGGAGTGGTCATTGTGAAGAAGTTCGCTTCCATTATCGCCATTGTCCTGATCGCTGCCCTCGCTCTCTACGGCACAGCCTTTGCGGCTGACAAGATCTGGCCCAAGGGAACCCCGACGGTCATCGTGGGCTTCGGGGCCGGCGGCGGCACCGACACGTCCGTCCGTCCCATGGTCGCGCTCATGTCCAAGTACCTGAACGAGACCATCAACGTGGCCAACATGCCCGGCGCAGCCAGCGCGGTCGCCGCGGAGCACGTCCTCGGCCTTCCCGCCGACGGCTACACCATGTTCGCCACCGGATCAGGATGCTTCGGCGGCTTCAAGATCAAGGGAACCTCCAACTCCGGCTGGGAAGAGTGGACATCGTGGCATCCCTTCCAGGGTCCCGCAGCCATTCTCGTGGGTGCCAACAGCAACATGAAGACCTTCGACGACGTGGCAAAGGCCCTGAAGGACGGATCCATCAACATGGGCATTTCCGGCTTCGGCAACGGCCCTCACGTCATCATGCAGGCAATCGCTGACGTCGCCGGTATCGGCGAGATCAATTACGTCACCTTCGACGGCGACCGGAACGTGGCCATCGCCGTCATGGCCGGCGAAGTCGAAGCGGGCATCGTGACCTTCTCCTCCGCCATCGACATGGCCCAGGCCGGATCCATCCGCGCCGTCACGGTCATGATGAAGGAACCCATGAAGATCACCGACACCATCACCATCGACCCCATCGTGAAGGTCCTTCCCGGCAGCGACAAGATCCCCGACCTGAGCGAAACCTGGCCGATCTGCATCCGTCGCGACGCTCCCCAGGAGATCAAGGACAAGATCACCGAAGCCTTCCTCTGGGCCCTCAAGCAGCCTGAAATCCTTGAATACACGAAGCAGAAGGGCCTGAACATCGTCGGGCTCACCGGTGAGGACGCCGACCGCTTCCTTTCTCTCCAGATCTCCGGTTACTCCTGGGTGCTCTACAACGCCAAAATGGCGGAGAAATCCCCCGCCGACTTCAACATTCCCAAGCTAGCCGACTGGAACTGGGAGACCGAAAAGAAGAAGCTGAACAAATAACATGAAAGGAAGAGTGCACAAGGGTTCAGGGGCGGACTATATCTCCGCCGTATGCCTGATCATCTTCGGGGCGGCGTTTTCGATAGCCGCCCTGAGGATGCGGGTATTCAACAACTCCCTTCTCGTCTCCCCGGGACTTTTCCCTCTCATACTGGGAGGTGTGTTCATCCTTCTCGGCTTTCTCCTCTTCCGCTCCGCCGCAAAGCGGGGCGGAAGGGAGCAGGCCTCCCACGTCCTCGGGAAGGAAAACCTCTGCGCCTTTTTCGCTTCACCCAGGGTCAGGAAAGGGACGATCCTCCTTCTGCTCATCGTGGCCTATGTCCTCGCGGTGGGTCATATTCCCTTTCTCTGGGCCACTGCGGCGTACCTGATCGTCACGTTCTTCTATCTCAAGGCCATGAAGCTGCACTGGAGCATCCTCCTGGCCTTCGCAGCGGCCTGGGTGATCACATTCGCCTTCCGTGACCTCTTCCGGATCCCCATGCCGTAAGTAAGGGGGGAGACCATGGAAATACTGCATCTTCTAGCGGATGAAGCAGCACAGGTGGGAACCTCCCTCGTGGGAGCCCTCAACCCTACCATTCTCGGACTGATCTTCGGAGGAAGCCTCCTCGGGCTTCTTGTCGGATCCATCCCAGGCCTCACGGCCACCATGGCCCTGGCGCTTCTCATCAACTTCTCCTACGGCATGCCACTGGAGAACGCCGTGGCCTTTCTTCTCGCCGTGTACATCGGGGCCGTCTCCGGAGGTCTCAACGCGGCCATCATGGTCAACATCCCCGGCACCCCCTCGGCGGCTGCCACCTGCCTCGACGGCTTCCCCCTGGCGAAGCGGGGCAAGGGCGGCCTCGCCATAGGCACGGGTCTCATAGCCTCCTTCGTGGGGACCATCTTCAGCATCATGGTCATGATCTTTCTCTCGCCCCTCGTCTACAAAATCGCTCTGAAGTTCGGCCACTGGGAGATGTTCCTGCTGGCCCTCTTCGGCATCATGATCTGCGGCACCCTCTCTGCCGGAAAAGACCCCCTCAAGGGATGGATCGTGGGCTTCCTCGGCTTCGCCGCCGCCATGGTGGGCATGGAACAGATCTTCGCCTATCCCAGGCTCACCTTCGACTTTCTCCAGCTCAAGGGAGGCATTCCCCTCATTCCCGCGCTCATCGGCGTCTTCGGCGTCTCGGAGTTCCTGGCGGTCCTCCAGGAGGACGTGGCCTACAAGATCGAGGGCCGGGTCGGGAAGGTTATCCCGCCCATGAGGGAATTCGTCCCCCTCATCCCTTCGGCCATCCGTTCGGGAATCATCGGCGTAGTCATCGGGGCTATCCCCGGAGCCGGTGAGGACATCGGAAGCTGGCTTTCCTATGATGTGGGCAAGAGGCGCTCAAAAAAGGGGCATCTCTTCGGCACCGGCAGCTATGAAGGCCTCGTCTGCTCAGAGGTGGCCAACAACGCCGTCATCGGCGGCGCCATGATCCCCCTGCTCACCCTCGCCGTCCCCGGAAGCCCTCCCTCGGCCATGTTCCTTGCCGCCGTCTGGCTTCACGGCGTCCGACCCGGCCCCATGCTCAACTTCGAAAACCCCGGCTTCCTTCCCCTCGTGGCCGCCATGCTCATCCTCGGGTCCATCGCCATGCTCATCTGGGGACTTACTCTCGCCAAGCCCATGGTGGCAGTGCTGAAGATCAAGCGGGAAATCCTTCTTCCCATCGTCATTCCCCTGACGGTGATCGGCGCCTATGCCGGCGGAGTCCGCATCTTCGACGTCTACCTGATGCTCGCCTTCGGCGTGCTCGGCTACATCCTTCGCCAGATGGACTACCCTCTCGCGCCCCTGGTCCTCGGCCTCATCCTCGGCCCCCTGGCCGACACCAGCTTCAGAAGAGCCCTGCAGCAGAGCCGCGGCGCCATAATGCCCCTGCTCGAACGGCCCATCGGACTCATCCTGCTGGCCTGCGTCGCATGGCTTATCTGGACCGGCATCAAGCGAACGAAACAGTACTACGCCGAAAAGGCGATAACGGACGCGGCGGAAGACGCCGCTGCGGCCGCCGAGTCGGAATGAACAACCGCGCCGGGAACCATCCCGGTTCATGAGGAGGAGAGACACAATATGCGCGCAGTAGTGAAATACCTCAGGGAAGACGGCAACACGGAAGTGCGGGACGTTCCCGTACCGGAGATCGGGCCTTCCGATGTCCTGGTGAAGGTGGCCTACATCGGCATCTGCGGAAGCGACCCCCACATGTACCACAACCAGGTTTCATACCCCATGGCGGTGCCCATCATCCTCGGGCACGAATTTTCGGGGATCGTCGAAAAGGTCGGATCGGAAGTGAAAAACTGGAAGGCCGGCGACAGGGTCACTGCTGAAACCCATGCCCGTTTCTGCGGCAAGTGCGTCCTCTGCAAGACCAACAACTACCGCTTCTGCAGGGAGCGCAAGGGATACGGCTTCGGTGTCGACGGCGCCTTCGCCGAATTCGTCTGCGTTCCCGAGCGGATTCTCCACGCCGTTCCCGATTCGGTCACCCTCAAGGACGCCTCCTGCACCGAGCCCGTCTGCGTGGCCTACAACGTGGTCATCGCCAAGATGGGCGTCAAGGCCGGAGACTCCGTGGCCGTCCTCGGCCCCGGCCCCATCGGCATCCTGTGCATCCACATGGCCAAATTGGCCGGAGCGAGCCACATCGTGGCCTTCGGAGCACCCGGCGACGAAAAGCGCCTCGAAATCGCCCGCGCCTACGGCGCCACCGAGACCTATGTCCTCGGCGGAGCTGTGGATCCCAAGACCGTGGCGGCGAAGTTCAACGAAGGCTACGGCTTCGACAAGGTGGTCGACGCGGCAGGACCCGCCGCAACCCTGAAAATATCCATGGACGTCGTCATGCCCGGCGGCATCATCAACAAGGTCGCCTGGGGGCCCAAGCCGGTGGACATGAGCCTCGACCCCCTGCTTTCCAAGGGAGTCACCCTCCAGGGCTCCTTCAGCCACACCTGGGACATCTGGGAGAAGGTCCTCGTCATGATGGGCCAGGGACAGATGCCCCTGGATGCCCTCATCACCCACGAACTTCCCCTCGAGGAATGGCACGAGGGCTTCGAGCTCATCGAAAGCAGGGAAGGCCTCAAGGTCGTCCTGAGGCCCTGACAGCAAAAAACGCAGCGACAACGCGGGCCGGGGAGACGATCCCCGGCCCGCGTTCTCCCTAAGTTTCCTTTTTCGAACACCCATCAGGATCTCATTCCCCGGTGTTCATTTCGAAAATCCAAAGCGAACCTTCGCAGGGAAAGAGGATAACTCAGGAATGAAGGAAAGGATTGACTATCCGTACTCCCCGGACTGTCTGCCCGTCGTTCAGATCTTCAGAAAAAACCATGGCGCACCGTGCCTGCTCTGCCGCCGCAATTATCAGGCCGTCCCAGAACGACAGCCGAAAAAGAACGCTGATGTCGATTCCCTGTTCGATGGTGGTCAGGTCAACGGGAACCACTTCCATATTGCCGAGGTTGTGCACAATATTCTTCGCGATCATGGCGTCAACCTTCAGCTTCGTCGTGGAGGCGCTGTAGAACTCCTGCATCACCTGGGTGGAGATGACGGGGATCTGGTCTTCCACCACGCCTCTCACTATGGCCCTGGCCCTGGCCTGTTTCTCGCTGTCATGGCCGTCCAGGGTGTACACCAGAATATTCGTGTCCAGAAATATCTTGGTCCTAGACACGGTGCAGTTCGTCCCTTGTCCATGTTTCGCCGCCGGAGGAGGCACCCGCCCTGTCCATGAGGGAGAAAGTGTCCTCCAGCCATTGGGAGGAGTCCGTCGTGACCGTCTGTTCGACCAGGCGCCGGACGAGGGAGTTGAAGGAGATATTGTGCCGCTTCGCGTACTCTCTTCCGCGTTTGAGAATTTCCTTGTCAATCGAAAGGGTTATGTTCCGCATATTTTCACCTCCCTGTTACACATATTACGTGCGCACTTATTTATTGTCAAGAGTATGAAAACGAAGCCCCAGGCAACATGCAACGCGGGCCGGGGAGACGATCCCCGGCCCGCGCTTTCTGTCTTTAGCTCTGATGCTGTCCGTTATTTCCTCGGGCGCCGGCCGTGCCTGCTCCACATCCTGTTTACCTTCTCGAGCTGCTCGGGGGTCAGCATCCCGCGAAACTCCCCGAACGTCCCCGCCATGGCGAGGGCTCCTTCGGAAAGGATGTCCACGGCCTTTTCGGCGGTCTTCCCGATCATCCCGTCATCCATGGTCCCGTCCCGGAGGGCGGCCCGGCCTTCCTTCAGCACGGCAAGCAGTCTGCCCATTCGCTCCTGCATGGCGGGGGCCTCGGCTGTAAAGAGGCTCTCCGCATTCTTCCGCTGCTCTTCGGTCAGGTTCAGGAAGTCATGCCGGAAACGGAAATCGTGCCTTTTTCCTGGAAAATCCGCAATCCGCTGCTCCGCCCGCTTTTCCAGGAGGGAAAGGACATTTTCCGCCTTGGCGAGCTGTTTCTCGTCCAGCATTCCGTACAGGTCCGAAGCGGCCCGGAGGGCTCCCTCCGCCATTTTCACCAGTTCAGGCCGTGCACTCGCGAGGACCTCTCCGGCTTGCTTTCCGTCAAAGGGCTCAGTGCCGGAAAACAGCGACCGGACTTCCCCCCGAAGGCCGAACAGAACCCTGGCCGCGGTCCACTTCTGCTCCCGCAGCTTCCCCAGTATGCCGTCCGCCTTTGTCCACTGCTCCTCAGTGAAATCCAGCGGGTTGACGGCCCGGAACATTTCGGCCCTGAAGGTCGGCTCTCCGCCGCTCCTCCACCGCCCCGGAGCTCCCCATGCAAACGCTCCTCCGAGAAGAACCAGGACTGCCGCCCCAAGCAGCGCTCCGGAAAATATCGATCGTTTTTTCATGTGTTCCGCCTCCCTCTGCAAGATGCCGGGGTTCTCCCCGGTACGGCAGGATCATACCCCGGAGAGCATGAACGTGCCCTTCAGCCAATCCGCAGAAACGTCAAGAAAAGTAAACTTCTTCTCCCCCTTTCTTAACCAACCTTTACCTCTCGCCCGTTCCCGCTGTCGTATAATGGCCTCAGCGCCGGAACGATACCCGGTCCCGGCCGATTCATGCACGAGAGGAGGCGATGGCCGTGCATACCCTTCTTCTGCTCGACGACGACAAGGAACTCTGCGACCTGCTGACGGACTATCTGAAGCCCGAGGGGTTCGAAATCCTCACCGCCCACGACGGCAACACGGGACTGGCGGCCGCCCTGAACTTCCCGTCCCTGGACCTCATTCTGCTCGACGTGATGCTCCCCGGAAAGAACGGTTTCGACGTCCTCCGGGAGCTGCGGACCTGTTCAGGGGTCCCCGTCCTCATGCTCACCGCCAAGGGGGACGAAGTGGACAGGATCGTTGGCTTGGAACTGGGGGCGGACGACTATCTGCCCAAACCCTTCAACCCCCGGGAACTTCTGGCCCGCATACGGGCCATCCTCCGCCGGAAGGAGCCCCCTGCCGCCCCGAACACCCCTGAGCGGCTCGTCTCCGGTGACATCGAACTGGACCCCGCACGGAGGACAATCCGCGCAGGTGGAACGGACATCGACCTCACCACCGTGGAATTCAAGCTGCTGGAGGCCCTTCTCCGCACCCCGGGCAAGGTGGTCTCCCGGGACGCCCTCTCCCGGGCCGCCCTGGACCGTCCCCTCTCCCCCTTCGAGCGAAGCCTGGACGTCCACATGAGCAACCTCAGAAAAAAACTCGGCCCCGGCCCCGACGGCTCACCCCGTATTCGGACCCTCCGCAGCGAAGGCTACCTCCTGTCATGCGAAGCTACACGCTGAAGCTCTTCTGGTGGTTCTGGCTCACCGCCGCCGTGGCGGTCGTCGCCAGCCACATGATAGGGAAGCTCGCCGAGGAGGAGCAGTTCCGGAACCGGGGGGAAACCCTGCGGGAGATCGCCGCTCTCTACGGCGAAAAGGCCGTCTCGATACTCGACCGGAGCGGCAGCGGGGCGGCCCTGGACTACGTGACCGGCCTGCAGCGCACCATCCGCATCACCGGTTTTCTCTTCGATGAAAGCGGAAAGGAAATGCTGGGGCAGACCGTCCCGGACTACATCCACGCCATCCTTGCCGAGGCACGGAAGAAGAACGGACCGGCGGGCAGCTTCGAACGGGGGCGGCCTCTCTTCGCAGTTCCCCTGGAGTCGCGGCCCGGACACATATTCGCCGGAGCCCTGCCGAACCTCTTCAGGGAAAGAACCTCAGCCGCCACCTTCTATCGCCTGTTTACCGCCGTACTGGCGGCCGCCTTTCTGTCGTGGATCCTGGCGGTCAGGCTCACCCACCCCCTCAAGGCGCTGGGGAAAACCATGAGAAAGTTCGCCGCCGGAGCCCTGGACGCCCGGGAAGGCAAGGCGGCCCGGCGGAAAGACGACATCGGCGTCCTGGCGCGGGACTTCAACGCCATGGCGGCCAGGATCGAGGAGCTGCTGAAAGGCCAGAGGCGGCTGCTCGCCGACGTATCCCACGAGCTGCGCTCCCCCCTCACCCGCCTCGGCGTGGCCCTGGAGCTCGCGAGAAGGCACATCCCGGAGGAAGCGGCCCGAGAATATGAGCGAATGGAGAACGAGCTGGCACGGATGAACGCCCTCATCGGCTCCCTGCTTCAGCTCTCGAGGCTCGACGCCCTGGACAGGCCCGAGAACCGGCAGACCATGGACCTTTCGGCCCTCGTGGAGGAGATCGCCGAGGACGGCGAATTCGAGGGAGCCCCCCACGGCAGGGGAGTATCCGCGGACATCCTCCCCGGGGTATCCTATACCGGCGACCCCGCCCTCCTTCGAAGCTCCGTGGAAAACCTGGTCCGCAACGCCCTCCGCTACTCCCCCGAGGGAGGAACGGTGGACGTATCGCTTTCGAGACAAGGCGGAGCCGTCCGCATCCTCGTGGAGGACAGGGGACCGGGAGTGCCCGATGAGGAACTGGAGCACATCTTCACACCCTTCCACAGGGTGGAGCAGGCCCGGGAACGAACCCTCCCGGACGAAGGCTGCGGTCTCGGCCTCGCCATCGCGGGACGGGCTGCGGGCCTCCACGGCGGCACCGTCACCGCCCGGAACAGGCCCGAAGGCGGACTTGCCGTGGAAATACTGCTGCCGGAGGACCGGCCGGAAAACGACTGAGGAGGAGACATCATGCCGGGAAGGACACGGGCGAACATCGCCCCGGGAATGAAAGTGAAGGTCGTGAAAAAAGAAGACCAGGGAACGGGGAAGCTCACCGAAGGCATCGTGGAAAGCCTGCTGACCAAAAGCCCCCGTCACCCGCGGGGCATCAAGGTCCGCCTCGTGGGCGGCGAAGTGGGAAGGGTGCGGGAAATATCGGAAGAATAACGCTGCCGTCAAAATACAAGCGCAAGGAGCGTGCTGCCATGAGAAGCGCGGAAGAAAAGGCGGAATTCCGGAGGGCCGTCCTCGAACAGCTCGGCCGGATGGGCATTTCCTACGAAATGATCGAACACGAGGCGGCCTATACGGTGGAGGACATGGACCGGATCGCCTTCGGCGAACACGTGACCGTCTGCAAGAACCTTTTCGTCCGGGACCAGAAGAAAAAGCCCTCCCACTGGCTCGTGGTGGTGCACAAGGACAAGCGGGCCGACCTGGACAGCCTGGCTGAGCAGCTCGGCACCAAACACCTCAGCTTCGCCTCCGCCGACCGGCTGAAACGGTACCTCGGCCTCGCCCGGGGAGAAGTCACACCCCTCGGCGTCCTCAACGACGCGAACCATGAAGTGACCGTGGTCTTCGATCAGGACCTCAGGGGAAAAGAGCACCTCGGCGTGCACCCCAACGACAACACGGCCACCCTGATCCTCTCCTACGACGACATCCTCCGGTTCGTCACCGGACAGGGCAACCCCGTCCGGCACATCACCGTCAGGGGATAGCCCGGCCGGCCGGGGAACTCAGCGCAGTTCCCGGGTGGTGTGGAAGACGATCTCCGGCCACTTCTCCCCCACGTACTTCAGCAGCCACTCCCCTTCGGCGAGGAAGGCCAGGTTGCCCTCCCCGTCGAGGGCGAGCTGGTTCTGGTTGACTTTCTGGAACTCCGCCAGCCGCTTCGGGTCGTCGCAGGTCACCCACCGGGCCAGCCCGAAATTCACCGGTTCGTAGTCCGCATCCACCCCATATTCTGCTTTCAGGCGGGCGATGGTCACGTCGAACTGCAGCACCCCCACCGCCCCGAGAATGTAGTCATTCCTCGCCAGGGGCCGGAAAAGCTGCACCGCCCCTTCCTCGGTGAGCTGCAGCAGCCCCTTCTGAAGCTGCTTCGCCTTCAGGGGCGACTGCAGCCGCACCCGCCGGAAGTGCTCCGGGGCGAAGCTCGGGATGCCGGTGAACTTCAGGGGCTCCTTCTCGCTGAAGGTATCGCCGATCTTGATGGTGCCGTGGTTGTACAGGCCCACGATGTCCCCCGGCCAGGCTTCTTCGGCCAGGGCCCGCTCCTGGGCCATGAAGATCACGGGATTCGCCGCCGTCACGTCCTTGCCGATGCGGTGGTGCCGCATCTTCATCCCCCGCTCGAACTTCCCCGAACAGACCCGCAGAAAGGCCAGCCTGTCCCGGTGGGACGGGTCCATGTTGGCCTGGATCTTGAAGACGAACCCCGAAAAGGCTTCCTCCTCCGGGGC
Organism: Aminivibrio sp.; assembly: GCF_016756745.1. Classification (NCBI taxonomy): domain Bacteria; kingdom Thermotogati; phylum Synergistota; class Synergistia; order Synergistales; family Aminobacteriaceae; genus Aminivibrio; species Aminivibrio sp. The sequence goes on along the minus strand of NZ_JAESIH010000002.1, from coordinate 4,493 downwards.
CACCGTGCGGCTCACCGCCTCCCGGGGCCGCGGCGCCGGGGCGATCTCCACGAAGGCGTCCAGCAGCTCCCTCACGCCGAAGTTGTTCACCGCGCTGCCGAAAAAGACCGGCGTCTGGTTCGCCCTCAGGTAATGCTCCAGCTCGAAGGGATTCGCCGCCCCCTCCAGCAGGGCCAGGTCGTCCCGAAGCTCCTCCGCCTGCCGGCCGAGCGCCTTGTCCAGGGCCGGATCGTTCACGTCCCGGATGGTCCGCACGTCCTCCACCCGGTCGCTACCCGGAGTGAAGAGGTTCAGCTCCTTCCGGTAGAGGTTGTAGGTGCCCCGGAAGAGCTTTCCCATGCCGATGGGCCACGACAGGGGGGCGCACTCCACCTGGAGCTTTTCCTCGATGTCGCCCAGGATGTCCAGGGGGGCCATACCCTCCCGGTCCAGCTTGTTGATGAAGGTGATGATGGGGGTGTTCCGCATCCGGCACACCTCCATGAGCTTCCGGGTCTGGGTCTCCACGCCCTTCACGCTGTCGATCACCATGATCACGCTGTCCACGGCGGTCAGAACCCGGTAGGTGTCCTCCGAGAAATCCTCGTGTCCCGGCGTGTCCAGCAGGTTGATCTCGAAACCTCTATACTCGAACTTCATCACCGAGCTGGTGACGGAAATCCCCCGTTCCTGCTCGATGCTCATCCAGTCGCTGGTGGCGTGGCGGCTTGCCTTCCGGGCCTTCACCGCACCGGCGAGGTTGATGGCCCCTCCGAAGAGAAGCAGCTTCTCCGTCAGGGTGGTCTTTCCCGCGTCGGGGTGGCTGATGATGGCGAAGGTCCGCCGCCGTTCGATCTCCTTCCGGAGAGATGATTTCAGGTGTGGAACGTCGCTGTGTGCTGCCATGGTTCTCCATTGCTCCTTCTTGCCGAGGAAACGGCACGACAGGACCGGAGGTCGCCCCCGGCCGTTTTGAAGGTATTATTTTACGCTATCGGGACGGAATTTCAAAAGGGGCGGGCGAACATTGATCAAGGAGATCACAGGCACCCGCCTGTAACAGCGCACGACCGGTTCTCTGCGGTATATAATTTCAAAAGTTGTGATCGACATCCGGTATTCCTTCAGCCGCCGGAGCCAGGAGGCGAACAGGCAGGAAGAGACAAAGGATGATGAATGCCGTTTTTTCGCCAGCGAGGAGAGATACCATGAAAACAGTGATCGTGGCTGCATGTGCACTCCTGGCCTTCGGAGCGTTCTTACTTTTCCCCCGCCCCGCAGACGCAGCGGAACCTTCCGTTTCCATCGATTACGAATACGGCGATCTGAAAGAAGTGATCGTCGGGCTGCCCTATGGCATGTCGCCGTCGCTGGAAGCGAAATGGTTTGCCGACGCACTGAAAGTGCTGCCGGAAGATGAAGCGGAGTACGCCCGGAAGACGGCGGGGATGCTCTGGACGGAAATGATCAACCCCGAAACGGGGAAAAGCGAAACGCAGATGCTGGAAGAGGAAAACCAGGCCTTCATCGCAATCCTGCAGTCTCTGGGCGTCACAGTCTACCGTCCCGCGGAGATCACCGTCGATTTCATCAAGAAACACTACGGCGCGGATGTACTGCTCAACGGCTTCAGCCAGGACTTCCCCCGGGACAACATGGCCGTCATCGGCAGCAACGTCATCGAATTCAATCTGCGGACGCCGATCCGCAAGGTGGACATCTCCGGATTCCGGGATATCCTGACCGAAAAATGTTCCGACCCGGCAGTCAGGTGGTTTTCCATGCCCCACACCGAGCTTCTCGAACCCGCCCGCGCCGATGCGCCCTTGCTGGAGGGCGGCGACGTCATCGTGCTGGGCAGAACCGTTTTGGTCGGCAATACGGAAAACCCCAGCGTGGGGTCCAACGAGGCCGGCTTCAACTGGCTCAAAAACATCCTGGGCGATGACTATACGGTGAAACGCGTCCGGCTCGTGGAAAGCGTGCTGCACCTGGACTGCGTGCTCTCCGTACCCCGCGACGGACTCGCCGTCATCTGCGAAGAAGCCTTCCTCGACGGCCTGCCCGAAGAAATCAAAGACTGGGACCTGATCAGGGTGAGCCTGGATGATGTCAAACGGCTGGCCGTCAACGGCCTTCCCGTCAATTCCCAACACTACGTTCTGTCCTATAACCTGCACAATGACAACCGCTTCATCCAGACCGAGCTCGAAAAGCGGGGCATCACAGTGCACCGCGTGTTTTTCGGAACCCACAACGGCCAGGGCGGATCGCTGCGCTGCGCGACCCAGCCTCTGAAGCGGGAGGTCAGAACGACGAAACCCTGAGACTTTTAAAGGGCACGTTGGTCAAGCAGGGAGTACGTGTACTCCGGCTCCTGGAGGGGTTCCCGCACCTTTCACCGGAGCACCCTCAGGTACCTTTGGGAAGCCGTGACCTATTGCGGGAAAGTGGGTGTCCCTTTACTGCAGGAAAATGGATGTCCCTTGATGTCTGTTATGCGCTCTTTCTACGCTCTATTCCATTCAAACTTTTCTTGCGCTCTAAGATCAGACTCCACTTTTTTATAATCGTAGGTTTCATGGAACCAAAGAGCAACCTTCAGGCCTTCGCTCACGCTCTCAAAGAGCAGAGTATTGATTCTGCAATTCGTCTCTTGGCCACCTCTATAGCAGTTTCTGGGAGAAATATTGCCATAGCCCATGTTGAAACGCTTGCTAAGATTCTCGCACTCGCCAACGTACTTGGCGTGGCCATTAACGACAAACGCATAGACACCGGATTTTGTAATATTCCACGGAATCTTAAACTTGCAGAAGGGGCCCGTCCCGAACTTATTCAGTGCAAGCCCCTCACCGTTGCTGTAGCGACACTGGGGAGCAGACACCCGGAGAGTTCCGTCCCCGTTTCGCTCCGGATCGATCTCGCAGATGTATTTGAACGCAAATCCGCCGATCAGCATCGCTTCCCAAGAAATCTCGGCCGGACGGTTACGCTCATTCTCCAGCGCTCTGATCTCGCGGTAGCCGGAAGTGTTCGCGGACTCCTTCGAGACCGGCTGAGCAGTTGCATCTCTCAAAACAAATCGTCCTCGCTCGACGCTGTGGAGAAGGGTCTTTCCAACTATACTTGGCGCACCTCCACGAAGGTTGTCAGTTAACCCTTGAATGACCGGATTGATCGAGTCCGAACTGCAACTCGGATCGTCACGCTGAACGCATCGGATCACGTCTCCTCGACTGAAGGGTGTTACACCTTGTTGGGTCAGCTCTTCAGCACAACGATAAACGCGCTTCCATATCGCATCACTCATGTCGTCGACACCTACCTTCTCTAACCTGGTCAAATTCGACTAAAAGAGTATCAATCCGACATCATTATCGTTCCACATCGCCTTCTTTGGCCGAACTCCACCACCAGCGCCAGGAGCTGCCCATCTTCGATACGGCACAGGACGCCCCAGGCCCCTACGCGATATCGCCAGAGACCGGACAGATCGGCGGTCAGCCCCTTGCCGCGGGAACGGGGGCTTTCCAGTTTCTCCAGCTCGGACAGATATCGGACGATCCGCAGGGCTTCAGGGGCGTCGATGGCGGCCAGTTGCTTCTCGGCACGGCGGGAGAGCTCAATCCTCCAGCCCAAGACGCCGCCTCACTTCATCGAGAGGTGAAGACGCACCGCCGTCGAGAAGGTATTCTTCATAGGCGGCCGCCGCAAGAGCGGCGTCCTCCATATCGTCGATATATGTCTCGATGGCCTTGCGGGCAAACCATGTCTTGGTCCTGCCCGTCTTTTGCGCCAAGGCATCCAGACGCGAGGAGAGTTTTTCGTCCAGTCGTATGGCAAGCATGGAACTTCCCCCTTTCCGTGCTATACAAGTATAGCACGGAAAACCGTTTCAACGTCGTCTGTCAACCAACTTGCCGCTGTTTCGGGGTTCCGGGGATTTTCACTCCCTCGCGCCGGAGTGTTCTCAGGTATCTTCGGGAAGCCGTCACCTATTGCGGGAAAGTGGGTGTCCCTTTACTGCGGGGAAATGGATGTCCCTTGACAGCAACCCACGTTTGACCTTCAAGTTATCAAGGAGCAGAGCCACTTCGTTCCAATGGGGTGACTCTCAACCTGCGCGCTGATGGCTCTGTTTAAGCGCGGAGGCGGCTCACATATCTGCGAGAAAGTGGCTCTAAAAAACGCATTTCGCAAAAAGCCCCGTAATCATTCGGGAACTGGGATACCCTCTATTTACAATTTCTTAATCTACATTGCTTTTTCTTGCCAACATCTCTGCCTTTGATGGAATTCCCTGCTTACGGCAAATCGGGTTATCACACCCCTCCTCGTTAATCTGAAAAATAGTTCTTTTACAAATGGAACAAGGAGCGTAATATATAATGCTCCCAAGAAATGAGACATGAAAAATATGGTCGAACCGAATATAATAATGAAATGATGAAGAAGAAAAATACCTACAATCCAGAATTCAAATCGAAGGTCGTACTGGAACTGCTAAGCGG
>NZ_JAESIH010000001.1 GCF_016756745.1 Aminivibrio sp. | reverse complement strand
AGGTCACGAAAGATTTCAGGGCGTTCAACGAGGTCTACAGGGAGTTCTTCAATGAACCATTCCCCGTGAGGACGACGGTGGGAAGCGACCTCCTCGATATCCTGGTGGAGATCGACGTCATCGCCGAGCTGGACTGAAGAACGCCGGTGAAAAGAAAAAGGGGCCGGAAGGCCCCTTTTTCTTTTCAGGCTTCGTCTTTACCTGAGGGCGAGACCCCGGGACGGAGCGCCGCCGTCCACGATGAACCGCTCCGTGATCTTCCGCAGATCTTCGGCGGTGGCGCTCACCTCCGTGGCGCCGGTGGCGACGCTCTCCATGGCGACGGCGGTTTCCTCCATGGAGGCGGCCACGTTCTGGACCTGCTCGTCGGCGTTCTCCATGACCGAAGTCGTGTCGTCGATAAGGGCGATGACGCGGCCGGACTGTTCCGCCTCCTTCTCCGTGGCGGAAATGATGCGCCGTATGTCCTCCACGGAACTTTTCGTGGCCTCCATGATCTTCTCAAGGGCTTCTCCGGCCACGTGGGCGATGGACACGCCTTCTTCCACACCCTTCCGGCTCGTCTCCATGGATTTCACCGCCGACTCCGTTCCTTCCAGGATCTTGCCCACCAGTTCCGCCACTTCCCGGGCACCCTGCTGGGACTGTTCCGCAAGCTTCCGGACTTCTTCGGCCACCACGGCGAACCCGCGCCCCGCCTCTCCCGCCCGGGCCGCCTCGATGGCGGCGTTCAGGGCCAGGAGGTTGGTCTGGTCCGCAAGAGATGTGATGGTGGTCCCCACCACACCGATCCGGGCCGAGTGGTTGTTGAGTTCCGTGATGAGTTTTTCAGTCTCCCCCACGGCGTTCCGGATGTTCTCCATATGGCCGATGGACTGGGCCACCGTCTCCCTGCCCCTGGCCGCCGCGGACGCCATCTGGCGGGAGTTCTGGTCGGCGCTTGACGCAAGCTCCTTGGCGGAAAGGATGATGGAGTTCATCTCCTGGACCATTTTCGACGCCTCCCCGGCGCCGGTCCTGCCCCTGCTCACCTCTTCCGCGAGGCGGGAGTTACTCTCCGCCACCTCGTTGGTGGTGCTGGTCACTTCCTCGCAGGAGGCCGCCGTGGTTTCCGAGAGGGCCGAAAGAGCGGCCGCCTTGTGCTGGATGTCGGTCACCACCGTACGAAGGCTGTCAAGCATTCCGTCGAGGGCTCCGCCCACCGCTGCCAGCTCGTCGGAGCCGTCCAGGGAGGTCCGGACCGTGAGATTCCCCTCCCTGCCTGCCTTCGAAGCGGAGAGGATGCGGTCGACGGCCCGGCGGATCGCCCGGATGGTAGTGAAGGCCAGGGTCAGGGCTGCCAGGGTCACGGCCAGGACAACGGCGACCACGGTCATGTTCGCCCTGTCCATCCGTGAGCGGTTGTCCGCGGCGCTGCCCTCCGCACCGAGGTCGAGTATTTCACCGATGTCGTTGATGTTGCCCCGGACCGTTTTGAACAGGGCGTCCTCGATCTCGCCCGAGGAGCCCGGTGCAGTCTTTCCGGTCCTCACGTCCTCGATCTGTTTCTCCGAAGCGGTTTCCCACCGGGGGAAATCGGCCTTCAGGGCGGTGAATTCGTCAAATATGGACTCCGGCTTGCCCTCAAGGCGGAAGACCGCCCAGCCGCTCCGGTGCGCGGAAAGAATTTCTTCCGCTTGATTGAGCCTGTCCTTTGCCTGGACCACGTTGTCCCGGAAATCCTTGAGATTCTTCTCGAAATCGGCTCCCGGCCCTTTGGCAAGGAGGGCCTGCTTGGCCACCAGGGCCTGGTAGAGGTCCCGGTCGCCGTTGATGACCAGGCTCTGGGCCACGAAGGCTTCCTTGTGGATCCGTTCAAGGAGGTCCGAATAGACCGAGTTTGCCGAGTACATGGAGAAAACCGACGTCCCGATAACGCCGAGGACGGGAACCAGCGCCAGGATCCAGAGGCGGGCACGCAGGGTCAGATTGTTCATGGGGGACCTCCCGATATGTAAAAATTTAGTAGTGGTGACCTATTTTACTGCATTGCCGCTAATTTAGGAATAGTCCGCAGGAAATGCTCCGCAGGAAATGCAATGCATATTGCATGATCAGAGAAGGCGAATGGAGTATAATACATATACCACACAGGTATTTCGAAGGAGGGATGATCATGGATTTCGGACTTGCAGACAAGACGGTCCTTGTCCTGGCCTCGGGGTCGTCGGCCTGGCCAAGACCCTGTCGGCGGAGTTCGCCCCCTACGGCATCCTGGTGAACGCCATCGGACCGGGGCGGTTCGACACGGAGCGGATCCGGCAGCTCGACAGGGCCCTGGCCGAGAGGAAAGGCCTTCCGGTGGAGGACGTGAGCCGGGTCTCCCTCTCCCGCATTCCCCCGGGGCGGTACGGTGATCCTGCGGAGTACGGCAGGCTCGCCGTCTTCCTGGGCTCCGGGGCGAACACGTACATCACCGGGCAGACCATCCTCGCCGACGGGGGTATGGTGAAGGCGGTACCGTAAAAATGCCGGATCAGCGAGCGCCGGTAACACTTCTCGCCGCCGGCAGCAATCAGGTGCGATTTTTAATGCTCATTGC